>JALTPW010000256.1 GCA_026999335.1 Chromatiales bacterium | reverse complement strand
CACGCAAGGTGCGGCGCCTGTATCACAACCGGGTCATCGCTGGTTTTGCCGGCGGCACGGCGGATGCCTTCACCCTCTTCGAGCGCTTCGAAGGTAAGCTGGAAAAGCATCAGGGCCACCTTACCCGCGCGGCGGTGGAGTTGGCCAAGGACTGGCGCACCGACCGTATGCTGCGACGCCTGGAGGCCCTGTTGTCGGTGGCCGATGATACCGCTTCGCTGGTGATATCGGGCAATGGCGACGTTATCGAGCCGGAGCACGACCTCATTGCCATCGGCTCCGGCGGCTCGTTTGCCGAATCCGCGGCGCGGGCGCTGATGGAAAACACCGACCTGGATGCACGCAGCATCTGCGAGAAGTCATTGAAGATCGCCTCGGAAATTTGCGTCTATACCAATGATCATTTCACCATCGAAGAACTGACAAGCGAATAAAACCTATGTCACAAATGACCCCCAGAGAAATCGTCCAGGAACTGGACAAGCACATCATTGGCCAGGCCGACGCCAAGCGTGCGGTGGCCATTGCCCTGCGCAACCGCTGGCGCCGCTCCCAGGTGAGTGATGACCTGAAGGGTGAAATCACGCCCAAGAACATCCTCATGATCGGCCCCACCGGTGTTGGCAAGACCGAGATCGCGCGCCGTCTGGCGAAGCTGGCCAATGCGCCCTTCGTTAAGATTGAGGCGACCAAGTTCACCGAAGTGGGCTACGTTGGCCGTGATGTGGAGTCCATCATCCGCGATCTAGTGGAAATTTCCGTCAAACTGACCCGCGAAGTGGAAATGAACAAGGTGCACTTTCGCGCCCAGGAGGCCGCTGAGGAACGCATTCTCGATATCCTGCTACGCCCGGCCCGTAGCGGTTTTGGTTCCGATGGGGAGCCGGAGCCGATCAGCGAACAGGCCGCCAATACCCGACAGAAATTCCGCAAGAAACTGCGCGAGGGCGATCTTGACGACAAGGAGATCGAAGTCGAACTGAGCGTCACCCCCATGGGCGTGGAGATCATGGCCCCGCCCGGTATGGAAGAGATGACCAGCCAGTTGCAGGGTATGTTTCAGAATATCGGCAGCAATCGCACCAAGACCCGCAAGCTGCCCATCAAGGAGGCCTTCAAGCTGCTCACCGATGAAGAGGCCGGCAAGCTGCTCAACGAAGAAGACATCAAGATGCGCGCGGTGCAAAACGTCGAGGAGAACGGCATTGTATTTCTCGACGAAATGGACAAGATCTGCAAGCGCGGCGAGAGCAGTGGTCCGGATGTCTCCCGCGAGGGCGTGCAGCGTGATCTGCTGCCGCTGGTGGAAGGCTGTACCGTCACCACCAAGTACGGCATGCTGAAGACCGATCACATCCTCTTCATCGCCTCCGGCGCCTTCCACCTTTCCAAGCCCTCGGATCTGATTCCCGAGTTGCAGGGCCGTCTGCCCATCCGCGTCGAGCTGAAGGCCCTGAGCGTGGATGATTTCGTGCGTATCCTCACCGAACCGGATGCCTCGTTGACCGAGCAATACACCGCTTTGCTGGCGACCGAAGGCGTCGAGCTGGGTTTTAGCGAAGACGGTATCGCCCGCATCGCCGAGGTGGCCTGGCAGGTCAACGAGCGCACCGACAACATCGGCGCACGCCGCCTGCACACGGTGATGGAGCGCCTACTGGATGAGATATCCTTTACCGCCGCCGACCAGAGCGGTCAGACGGTCAGCGTGGACGCCGCCTACGTCGACAGTCACATCGGCGAACTGGCCCAGGATGAAGACCTGAGCCGTTATATCCTTTAACCAGCCCGGACGAATCCAGCATGAGTTCAGCCCACAAACCCACCGACATTAAGCTGCACCAGAAATCCCGTGTGCTGGAGATCATCTTCGACGATGGTGTGCACTTCGAGTTGTCCTGCGAATACCTGCGCGTCTACTCGCCTTCTGCGGAAGTGCGTGGCCATGGCCCCGGCCAGGAAGTGCTGCAATTGGGCAAGGAAAACGTCAATATCACCGGCATTGAACCGGTGGGCAATTACGCCGTCAAACTGGAATTCGACGATGGTCACAACACCGGCATCTATTCCTGGGATACCTTGTACACCCTGGGCAGCGAACAAGAGACGCTATGGGCCGAATACCTCGAACGGCTGGCAAAGGCCGGGCACAAGCGCAAGGGGTGACGGAAGGCCTGAGCCGGGGACGCACAAACCGGTAGGAGCGGGCCATGCCCGCGATGATTTATGCACCGATGGCAATGTCCGAGCAATTATCGCGGGCATGGCCCGCTCCTACGCAAAGATGTGTTTAGCCCCGTAGATTGGGGTGAAGAGCGAAGCTCAACAGAGGATATCGGCATAATCCGCCAATGCGCGCCAATGTTTTTGGTTTATGATCGGTGGTCATTGGCGTGCATTGGCGGACGGTATTGCCCAGTAGGCTGGCGGTGAGCGTAGTGCCCCCCAGCCAACAAAGCCTGTGGATTCCGCCCTGTTGGATTTCACCGGCGTTCAGCCCCACCAGCGGTCTGTGGCAATCATGAACCCCCAGCGGGAACAGCGACCATGAACGAACAGCAGGACAAAGACACCACCCACTTCGGCTATCAGGAAGTGCCTCGCGAAGAGAAGGTCAACAGGGTCGCCGGCGTGTTCCACTCGGTGGCTGACAAGTACGACGTCATGAACGACCTCATGTCGCTGGGTATACACCGTCTGTGGAAACGTTTCACCATCGAGCACAGCGGTGTGCGTGCGGGACAGCGGGTGCTGGACATCGCCGGTGGCACCGGCGATCTCGCCGCCAAGTTCTCACGGCTGGTGGGCGACAGGGGCGAGGTGGTGTTGGCCGACATCAACGCCTCCATGCTTTCGGTGGGACGCGAACGCCTCGTCGAGCGCGGCGTACTGGGTAATATCGACTATGTACAGGCCAATGCCGAGTGCCTACCCTTTGCCGATAATCATTTCGATTGCATCACCATCGCCTTCGGCCTGCGCAACGTCACCGACAAGGATGCGGCGCTGCGCTCCATGTATCGCATTCTCAAGCCGGGCGGCCGCCTGCTGGTGCTGGAATTCTCCAAGCCGGTCATGCCGGGGCTGAGTTCGGTGTATGACCTCTATTCTTTCAAGCTGTTGCCGATGATGGGCAAGTGGGTGGCCAATGACGAAGAGAGCTACCGCTATCTGGCCGAGTCCATCCGCATGCATCCACCGCAGGATGCACTGAAGGCGATGATGGAGACAGCCGGCTTCGAGCGTTGCAAATATTTCAATCTCACCGGCGGTATCGTCGCCCTGCATCGGGGGTATAAGTTCTGATGCTGCACGGCGAGCCGGACTATGCGGGTTTCTGGCGGCGCGTGGGGGCGGCGTTGCTGGACAGCGCCGTCTTCAGCGTGCTGTTCGGCCTGTTGTTGGGGTCGATTTATTTCAATGCCGAATTCTGGAGCATTGAAGGCATACTGATCAATGCCCTGTGGTTGGGCGTGACTGCGTGGCTGTGGGTAAAATATCTCGGTACGCCCGGCAAGCTGCTGCTCGGTTGTCAGGTGGTGGATGCGCAGACCTTCAAACCCCTGCGGCCGAGACAGGCGGTGTTGCGTTGTTTCGCCTATATCGTTTCACTGTTGCCGCTGGGCTTGGGTTTTCTCTGGATCGTCCGGGACAGGCGCAAGCAGGGCTTTCATGACAAGATCGCCAACACCGTGGTGCTTCATGAGGCGGGCCTGGAGGTGGACGATGAATCGCAGAAGACACTGTCGGCGTTGATGGCGGAAGTGCGTTAACGAGTCGTGGTTCGGTAACAAGCCAGGAGAGGCGGCATGCAACGATTTCGGCCGGCGACAGAGGCAGATATCGACGTAATATTAAAGATGATGCGCGGTTACTATGAAGAGGACGGCTATGCCTTTTCCCAGGCCAAAGCCCGGGAAGCCGTTTTTAGCCTTCTTCGCGACAAGTGCCTCGGTTGTCTGTGGGTGGCTCAAATTGACACCTCTGTCGTCGGTTACCTTGCCGTTACACTCGGTTTCAGCTTTGAATATCGAGGCCGAGACGCCTTTATTGACGAAGTGTTTGGCGCAGAAGAATATCGGGGACAGGGGCTTGGCCGCGAGGCGATTGACGTTGCGGAGGCCTATTGTCGTGCACTCGGCGTAAAGGCTCTCCACCTGGAAGTGGAACGCCACCGGGAACACGCGCGCGGGCTGTACGAGCGGGCCGGTTTCGAGCATCACGACCGTGACCTGATGACAAAGTGTTTGGATGACTCATCGGCCGGATCTGCCTGACACGGTAGCCGGGTTGGATCGCCGGAAAAATTTTCTAATATGAAATAACATGAAACAGATTCCAATCGTTGTGACCGCCGCCATCGAGGTCGCCGTCAATCAGGTGCTGGCACTGGATCCGGATACCGTCGCGCGCCTGCGCGAGATCGATGGCAAGGTCATCGCCATCGAATTGCAGGGACTGGATGTGGCTCTCTACTTGATTCCCACCGATACCGGCCTGAGTGTCTTTGGCCATTTCGAGGGCGAGCCGGATACCACCCTGCGGGGCAGTCCCGTGGGCATGTTGCGCATGGGGCTGGCGGAAAATGCCAGCGATAGCTTCTTTGCTGGCGAGGTGGAGATCAGTGGCGACGTGGAGCTGGGTAGCCAGTTCCGCGCGATTCTCGATGGCCTCGATATCGACTGGGAAGAACATCTGTCGCATATCACCGGTGACGTGGTGGCGCACAGGGTTGGCAGCTTCGTGCGCGATGCCGTCGACTGGGGCCGCAAGACCCTGGACACCCTGGGTCGTGATGGCGCAGAGTACCTGCAGGAAGAGAGCCGCGACCTGCCTAACCGTTTCGAGATGGAAGAGTTTCTCGCCGCGGTCGATACGTTGCGCACGGATGTCGATCGCCTCGAAGCGCGTGTCGAGCGCCTCGTTTCCCGCCGCAAGAACAAAGAGAATTTCCAGTGACCGGACTTCGTCAGGCCCTGCGTCTCATGCACATCAATTTCGTGCTGGCCCGTAATGGT
>JALTPW010000255.1 GCA_026999335.1 Chromatiales bacterium | reverse complement strand
GCTGTTGCTACTGTTCCAACATGCCCTTTGTTTGTTACGTAGTTCATCACTTGGTTGATAGTTGCTCTATCAATTCCTGGGATTGTTTGTATCGCATCAATAACCCCCGCATTTATGACACTAATTGCATTATTAACGGTGGATACATTCTCAGAAATAGAGGTATCTGTGGTTTCTGTTCCTTGAGTTTCTTCTGCCATATTTATTCTCCCTTAAGTTGATTTGAAATTGATTTTTTCACCTTCAAAGTTGTTATTACCAAAGTATCTGAAAATTGATATCCACAAATAGCGAAGAAGAATAAAATCAAAATAAAAAAATATTTATTACCGAATGCAGGACGCTCAACAATTCTATGTAATTCATTGGGGTCATATATGACTTCGCCAGATCCAATCAATGAGGTTGCGAACCAGTATAAAAACCACACCATTCCCCAGGAAATAAATACCCATCCATAACCAATGTTTTTCTCCCACCCAGCTATACTTTGCCAGTCTCTCGTCATAAAAATGACCAAAATAACAGCATATAGAAAAATATTTGCGGTAATATAGACTGGTATCATTAAGTCTCTATATGGGGTTGAAGCATTTGCCCACCGTTCTCCTGCTATAGCCCATTGCCCGGTTAAGTCCAGGCTATAAATGAATTGGGTATCCAAGTCACCCGAAAGAATGGCAATACAGAGAAAATATTCAACAAACAACAACGCTACAACCACATAAACACCGACTCTCTCTTTTTTTGTTGGAAGTGGCCTGATTCTTTTATTTGCCATAAAACCGTCCTTTTAATCAAACCGAGTGGGGGTGCCGCCCACCAAGTATAAATATATTCACCAAGCGTTTTAACATTGGCATTGCTCGTTGCTAAAAAACAGCTGTTGCTTTGTGCGTTACGATAACGCGGCACGATTGATGGCCTTGTTTTTGTGGGCAATGCCCACCCGTGGTTAATAGCTAGTTGTTGCCACGCTTCTGCATATCACCCTTGGTGAACCAAGCTGCTTACGTAGTCAATGACGGTTTGATCTAAATTGTGTTCTAACGAGCCTCTTGCAAAACTCTAGGCAGCGAATACTTTAAACCGTTCATTCGCATTTGAAAATGCGTAAAAAACTCAAAACTTGCCATCCGTTACTTAAGGCGGCTCCATTTAGACCCCTCTTGTCATTAAAATAAAAATTGAAGGCAAGTAATGCCGTAACACAACTATTTCAATGTGTTTTTTGTTAAAGTCATGGCGTAGCTGGCGTAATTTATTCAACCATTTTCATTAATTGATCCACCGTCAGTACGACGATTCCAAACATTAAATGCGCCATCACCTTGGCATGTCCCCGGACTCGAACCATACGTGCGCCGAATTCATCTTTGATTCGCCCATTGACTCGCTCAACGGTGCTACGTTCATTGTAGCGTTGATCTTCCGCGGTCATGTAATTCA
>JALTPW010000254.1 GCA_026999335.1 Chromatiales bacterium | reverse complement strand
CACCTCTTCGATATAGGGAGGCTTATCAGCATCTGCTTCGAGTAATTCATTCAGTCGGACGAATGATTTCTGAATTTCCTTTGCCGCCATTCGGTTCGGATCTGTCAGCAGGACTTGGTTGACTTCATCGTTTTTTTCAGGCGCCAATGCATAAATAGTTGAGTTTTTCTTGATCGATTTTAGCAGGCGTTGCAAGGGTGTTGTGGCGCCAGTCAGGGTGTCCAATACCTTGACGGCGTGGGCGATGTTTTCAAAGTCAACGACTTCCAGCTTTCTTAAGGCCCGATTCCAGGTGTCAATATAGTCTGCGATATACCGTTCACGAATGTTTTGTCTGAGTTCCTGCTTGTCCTTTTTGCTGTAGTCCAGTGCTTCGCGCATGCCTAGAACCCAAGTATCAATCATGGCAATGTCCGCGATATTTTCATTTTGCGCAATAAAATATTGCTTAAAACCCTGCTTTGTCAGTATTGGCTCAATGAGATAGGCATCGTTGTCGTTCAGGCTAGCCGCTAGCGCAGAGTCAGAGCCATAAGCTGTTGGTTTAAATGGTTGTTCATGGACGATATATCTTTCTTTTTCGTGTTTATATATCACATCAAATGCAGGGCCAATTGCTGTGCGGATATCTAGCGGAGACGAAAATTCAGCGGTCGCATTTTGCTTTATTGTTCCATAAACCCGATCAGGCAGTGGGATCGTTAGCAGTTCGGTTTGTGTATCCCGTACCCAGCGCCTAAATTCAGGCAGATCGGTATCCACATGATCCATGGCATAAGTCAGGTGGGACATTAACTGTTGTTGTACATCAATATTTTCGGCGAAGCGGGACTTCCAGAGTTTTTCCATCCAGTCAATCACCATTTTATTACGCCGATTATCCTTGTCCTCAATCATGCGATAAACTCGCAGACCCATGAGTTTTTCATCACTGGCGTAGGTCGTGGTATTCATTTTCTCCACCACACCATATGCAATGGCCGGCAAAAAATACCGGGAAAGAAATTCCTGATAAATTTTTTCCGTTTGCGGGCCAATCATCCAGCCTTGGTAGAGCCCCATATCCGCTACCCAGCGCAGCCGCTCGGGGTAGTCAGGAAAGGCCTGCGAGGCTTGGCGAATGTGATTCAATGGCGGTAATAGATTCTTTCCCGTTTCATCGATGTGCTCAACGACCACTTCATCTTGATATCTATTGGCTGCGGCCAGTGCATTTTCCACTGCCGTGCTATTGCGGTTGTAAGAGGATTGAAATCCAACCAGCACCATGATGGTAAACAAACCGGCAACGGCGGCGTTCAGTCGTAAAGTTGCACGTTTTTGCTTCACGACCTTGTCATTGTCCGTGGCCAAACCTGATTCAGGATAAATGATTTGTGAAAAAAGATGTCTTGCAAAGTAGGTTGCAGACTGAATCGAGGGTAATGCCGAGGACACAGGCAGAGAGACTTTATAATGATGAGACGATGTATCAATGAACGGATTGACCGGAATGCCCTGTTGAAATACGGATGAAAAATAGAGGCCGCGAACCTGTGCCGGAGTGGAGTAACGATCACTCTCCAGCATGTCAGCGAGAAATTCCTGGAGTGTTTCCTTGATGCCAACCAATTGCCGTACAAAAGTAAACAGATTTTCACGGTCTTCCTGTACCGTGGTAGAGGCCAACATGTCGAAAGCCTGATCATTCATCATCTTGAGTAACTGGTTATACCATTCATCCAGCTCATTCAGCCACTGGTTGTTTTCTGCGGACGGCTCGAACTTGAACGTAATGCCGAAGATTTCATCGCGTTGTGACTTTTTGATGCCCCGAAAGAAGGCATCAAAGCCATTGATCAGATCAAATTTTGACAGTACGATGTAGACTGGCAGGCGGGTACCCAGGGTTTCCATCAACTCACGTAATCTGGCGCGGAGTATGCCTGCATAGGCCTTTCGGTCACTGGGTTTTTGACTGACTAAACGGGCCAGGTCAACAACCAATATGATGCCATTCAGTGGTCTGCGTACACGAACTTTTACCAACCAACCGATAAAATTCTGCCAAAGTCTACGGGCGAGGATTGCTTTATCGGCATCATTATCTTGCTGAACGAGTAATCCGCCATCCGGATCAATCAGGATAGCGTCATTGCTCATCCACCAATCGATATCATAGGGTAAGGTAACTGCATCGCGGCGCCTGCGGATACCTGCCCCTTTGTCTGCGGACACTTTACTTGTCGTGGTAAATGAAAAATTCTGATCCGTACGGTTAATCAGACTGGTTTTTCCGGCAGTCTCACCACCGACAATCAGGAACCAGGGCAACTTGTATATATAGTCATTGCCCGCTAGATTTTCCTTAAGTAAGATCAGGATGTCGCTAAGCCTTCCTTCCTGGGCCTCAATATAGGATGTAAGCGGATCTTTTTCTTCATCGTTGAGCCGGGCCATTTCAGAATTTTTTAACTGTCGCTGTGAATAAAATGCAAAAACGATAGCGGCGATCAAAAAAATAATGACGGTAATCAGAAGGCGTGGCATCAAGGGCAGAAGTGGCTGATTTCCATCCCATTCCCACTTGGGTCCCAGCCACCAGACCGCGATCAGGGACAATACAAATCCTAAAAACAACAAGACGGGAACCGCATTTTTAAGGTGCTTGACAGCCGGCTTGAAAACTCGTAAATAAAACCGTAACTTCCCGAGATATAATAGAAAAAACTGCATAATTAAGAATCTTTTTCCAGTTTTGAAGGGATTTCAGAAGCGCCTGATTTTTGCCGCAATAGGTCGATCAGCATAGGCTCCCAGGTATGTACCGACAATTTTTCTGTATTGGCTAGCAGTGAGCGATATTCTTCTCTTGCAATGGCCTTCATTCCGGTATTCTCCATAAAATCAGCGGTCGCTAACCGCCAGTAAAACTGATTTCTGGGTTGCTCGGCTTCGCGGGCTCCTTTTTCGAGTAGCAATATGGCATCTTTATAATCTCCACTTTTTGCCACTTGTAACGCTGATTGAAGCTGTTTTCCCCAGGCGTCTGCACCTTCTTGAGACGTTGCAGCATGGTCACCACCTGACCGTAACCACTGGCGGGTTATCTCATCCACAAAATCTGTGTTATCGGAAAATTTTGCTGTTAACAGGCCCGGCAGACGCTTGGTAAAGCGTAGGGTTTCTTCCCGTATCGCCTCACTGATATCTTCATACCCCAGTACTTTCGCCAGACGGCTGCTAAGATAGCTGCCATTTAGCCAGAATGGGCTGGATGCAACACTATGCTCAATATTTTGCAATAACTCTTCACTTGGGTTGTTCTTAATGGCTTCACTGTATTCCAGGACACGATCCGCCAGTACGGGCATCATCTCCGTCGTGCCATCTTTTTTTTCCAGTGGTAATGTTGCAATACTAAACCAGAGGGCAAAGCGCCGAACTCTATAACCAAGCGACTCTTGTGGTGCGATTGAATTTAGCAAGGTCGCCACTTTGAATAAAGTCTGTTTAATCTCACGTTCATTTTCCGTATCAAAATGCAGCTGAGGGATATTGACTTGTGGTGTGTTACTGCTGGTTTTTTGCGGTATTTCAGGTGTCTTTTTTTGCTCTTTATCAGTATTATTTTTTACTTTTGGAGGAACCGATTTTGCTGTGGCTGGAATGGATATTTCTTTCGGTAAGGCCTTGTTGAAATCATTGTCAATTCTCCAAAAATACTCATACTCAACCCCCGTTTCATGGACATTTTTTTCTAACCTCTCCACTTCTCTGGAGAGGTCGACAGTCAATGCTTGGTCGCCTTCCGTCAAATCAAGCTTGGAGGCGAATTGTATGGTTCGTTGCAAAATTTGAGTGAGGATCTTTTTCTTGACGGTTAATGATCGTTGACTGGAATCCGCTAAAGGCTGTGACAAATCCCAATAATTTTCTAAAAAGGCATTGATCAGTTTGATGCTGAGAAGATAACGCTCACCATCTTTGCTTTGCTGTAAACAGACCGCCAAATGCGCCAGTATACGCATATGCTTGCAGTGCTCTCGAAGCAGGCTTATGGCGGCCTGTTCTGCGCGATGCCAGTCCAGCTCATGTGCACGCAGCGAGCCGAATTTCACCATTTCTTCATCAAGAAATGCATAAAGTTCATTATCTTCCGACCAATCATCCATATCCTGACTGATTGGCGCCGTAACAGCTTCCAAATATTCTTGCTTCATATTTTCTACCAATGACAAGCTTTGCGAAATTTCGGCAGTACCTGATTTAATCCTGAGATGTCAAAGGTCAAACCATTCAATAAATGCGCATCGGATTGGATCATCAGGCGTTGGTACTTTGAGATTTTTTTAAGGATACTGATGCTGGAGATGCCGCGCCCGGCATCGACAATTTTTCCCGCTTCTATTACCCGCCAAAGATAATCACCACCAATAGACATGGCATCCAAATTTAGAGTCACAGGGACGCTGTGTTCGGTCAATGATTTTTCAAAACCAATCTGGAGGCGAGTGATGTTATTGATGCAACTGATAATTAACAGCGGTCTGGGGGGGATAGCGCCGATTGCCGGGGCAGACAAAATTATTCGTTCTTGCTCACTGGCTTCATGATCGATGCTTCTTTGTATTAGCAGGCCAGCAGTTTCCGGGGGTCTTCCTGCTTCGGTACGTTGCACAATTCTAAGTATTTCCGGTTGATAATCGGCCCGCAAATCACTGACTTTGCTTTTTTCGGAAAAATGAACAGGGGTTTTGAATAAAGAGTCAAAACAGGCAAGTCGATTCAGTGAGGACTTTATCTGTGTGCACTTGGAGGGGGTGATAGCCTCTGTGGATGCCCGCAGGCAGTTGCTCACAAATAGTGAGGTCATGAGGAGGAGAAAAACAGTTTTTTTGATATAATTATTCATTATCAGACAGGATTAATTATCACAACAAATGCGCCATTTTTTACACTTGTGCGCCAGCGTTCTTTTAGGAATGCCCAGTGTATCTGCTGCTATTGACCTTGAGCCGCCAGAATTTTGCAAGGCCATGCGAATTATTTTTCGTTCAAAATGTTCCGTTGCCTCCGGCAGGCTTTTTCCAGAAATTTGTTTCATAACATGCTCGTAAGTCTGCTCTGTTGCCGGGTGATCCTCAGTTAGTTTGTGCAGAAGGGCCTGGATGTTATCCTGCGTAACCAGATTGTCCGCACCAACAAACATACAGGCTTGAAATACAATATTCTTAAGTTCACGAATATTCCCGGGATAATGATAATCATGCAACAATTCTTTTGCTGAATTTTCATATCCGGAAATATGTGCGGTATTTTCCTGCATGTAGGCATTGGTGAAAAAATCAACCAGTACAGGTATGTCTTCCGCTCGGTCGGTCAAAACAGGTATCGTTATATTAAACTGATTGATTCGATAAAAAAGGTCTCGCCTGAACTTGTCTTTTTCAATCCATTCCTCCAACGGGCGATGAGTGGCCGTGATCAACCTGAAGTCAGAGTATTCTTCTTTATCCGCCCCTATCGGAGTAAAACACTTTTCTTGCAATACGCGCAGTAATTTTGCCTGTAGAATCTCTGACAGATCACCGATTTCATCTAAAAATAAAGTGCCACCATCGGCTTGTTTAATTAAGCCCAGTTTGTTCTGAATGGCACCTGTGAATGCCCCTTTGCAATAGCCAAATAATTCTGATTCAAGTAGATGCTCTGGAATTGCGGCGCAATTGACAACAACAAAACGGCCTTGCGAACGCTTTGAATATCGGTGTATCAATGATGCGGCAAGATCTTTTCCCGTTCCCGTTTCACCTCGTAGCAAAACCGACACTTCCGATGCTGCGGCTGCCCGGGCAAGCAGATCCCATACCACGCTGATTGGTTTCGATTTACCAATATATTCTTTGGCAATCTGTTCTCTTACCGACTTTTGAATATTATTTTTAGAGAGATTTGTCAAATCACATTGTATGATTTTTTTCTCCTTATCCTTCCTCTCGGCCAGTTCATAGATTCCCATAATGCAGGACATGATGCCAAGCAGACGTCGATAGACAGGGTCATTTATTTTTTCAGCTGCGGAAACCTGTGCGAAAAAGACAAAAACACTGTACTCACTCTTGTCCGCACCGTACTTAAAGGGATAACACAGCATCGTGCTGTCCGCAGGAACCGTTTTGATCAGTCGTTGCAAATCCAGTTCAACATTACGTAAGGTATTCAGCTTACTTGCGATGTAAGGTTTATTTGAAATTAGTGAATAAACCACAGGATTGCTGGTGTTTTTCAGGGAGAATGCAAGGGTTTTTCCGGTCTGAAATGGCAGGGTAGAATAAACCGGAACCAAGCAATCCTTCATCGCATTAAGGCGAAAGAAAATCGAACCGGATAATCCAAGCTTTTGATTCAGATCCTCGAAAAATAGGGCTAAAAACTCCTGCTGAGATTCCGCAAGGCAGGAATCCTCCAATATTTCTAATATTTCTTTTCCTTCCATTTTGGATTTATTCAATGATGGCGGAAAAATTACCGTCACTGACTTTCAGGAATGCGCGGTTTATCGTTCGTTTTTCTGCCATACAGGTCAATACTTCTAGTGACAAGGGTGGCAGTAATTCACCTTCAATTCCAGCATCAAGCATTCTTGCCCCATTTTCATGGTGAACACATCGAGCACGTAAGGCTTCCTTAACTGCTTCATCCAGTATTAATTCAGCATTATGACGTTCATAAAACTGGCTTGCCAGATTGCTTAGTCGTTGCTCAACAATTTCATTGAGTGCCTCATTATCCAGAGGCGAATATCGGACAACTTGCATTCGGGCAAGCAGGGCTGGTCTGAAGAAGCGCATTAATTCACTTCGTAGGTCATCATCAGACAGGGAGTCGTAATCAAGGTTGTCTGCGTTATCGAATCCGATATTCGAAGTCAGAAAAAAAAGATTGTTTTTACAGTCAATAACACGACCTTCACCATCAGAAAACTCACCCTTGTCAAAGGCTTGGTAGAACAAATTGAGCACATCGGGATGTGCTTTTTCAACTTCATCGAGCAAAACCAAGGAATAGGGTCTCTTTCTTATTGCTTCAGACAAAATACCGCCCTCACCAAAGCCAACGTAGCCGGGTGGAGAGCCAATCAGGCGTGAGAGCGTGTGTTTTTCCTGATATTCTGACATGTTTATAACCGTCATAAACTGACGGCCGCCAAACATATAGTCCGCGATCTGTATGGCGGTCTCAGTTTTCCCTACGCCACTGGGGCCTACCAAAAGAAAAGCACCCATGGGTCTGCCTGCACGCCGCAAATCCGCCATAGCCGTCAACAGGTGTTTGTGTATTGTTTCAATTGCCAATTTCTGACCTTTGATCATCGATTTCAATTGCTTCGGCAAACCGGTAATGCGCTCGAGTTCATCGCCAGTAATCGTATTCAACGGTATGCCCGTCCAATCGGAGATGACCGCAGCAATTTGTTTTTTATCGACATCCGCATGGATCAGAGGTTGCTCATGTTGTAATTCAGCCAGTTTATTGAGGAGGTCGTGCGGACTTATAGCCGCTGAACTGTCACTGTCAGTAGTGTTATCGATATCAAGGCTCTTGGTATCCGACGATACTTCAAGCTCTCTTGTTCTTGCTTCAATCAGTTGATCAACGATATCTTTCTGCTGTTTCCATGCCGCCTCTAATGCTTCTTTTTCTTTTCCTGTTTTTTTAGCCGACTGCTCCAGTTCGGCAATCCGCTCATAGTCTATGCTGTTACCTATCCGGTTGTCTCGCTCGAGAATCGCGAGTTCTTTTGCAATCTGATGACTCAGATTGTCCAGTTTGTTCAATTGCCTTGGAGGCATACTCAGTGCTGTTGATACCCTGGCACATGCGGTATCCAGGACGTCAATCGCTTTATCGGGAAGCTGTCTCCCTGAGAGATATCGATCAGACAGTTTTGCTGCCGCCTGGATGGCACTTTCGGTGATATATACTTTGTGTGATTCTTCGTAGACTGAGCGCAAACCGCGAAGAATATGAACGGCGTCTTCAACACTGGGTTCATCCAGTTTTACCAACTGAAATCTGCGTGACAATGCTGGATCTTTTTCAAAGTATTTTTTGTATTCTGACCAGGTGGTTGCTGCAATCGTACGTAATTCGCCTCTGGCCAGGGCGGGTTTCAACAGATTTGCCGCATCAGTGCCTCCGCTCTGTGCACCAGCGCCGATCAGGGTATGGGCTTCGTCAATGAATAGAATGATAGGCGTTGATGATGCCTTGACTTCCTCGATGACTGATTTCAGTCGCTTCTCGAATTCACCTTTTACTGAAGCACCGGCCTGTAGCGAGCCTAGATCAAGCCCCCAGAGCGTCACCTGTGATAGATGCTGGGGTACTCGGCCCTCATGTATGCGCAGCGCTAGCCCCTCTACCAGTGCACTTTTTCCGACACCCGCATCTCCAACTGCGATTGGGTTGTTTTTCCTGCGGCGCGAGAGAATGTCAATCATCATGTCAATCTCACTGTCGCGGCACAACACGGGGTCAATTTTTCCTTCCTCGACAAGGCGGGTGAAATTGATGCCGTATCTCTCCAGCGCAGTACCCGCATCCGAAATACCAGATCGTCTTATTTCCTCGGAGCTAGTTACTTCTTCGGATTCTCCGGATGAAGCCGTAATTGAGTTGAAATTTTTTCTCAATGTCTCGGTATTGATCGTATCAAGATATCGTCCACCTGTAGCGGGAAGGTAACGCCCCATATTCTTTAACAGGGCATAAAAAATAGCGCCACTGCGTATCTGTGTTTCTTTAAATTCAAGAGAACCGACTAGCCATGCTTCCTGCAGCAACTCAATCAGTAAGGGTGAAAAAGAAGGATAGTCTGCGGACTGCTCAACATGATGATCAAACCCACCAGCGATGAGGTTTTGCAACTCTTCGTGACTGAGATTTGCATTTTTAAGAATCAGTCTAATATCAGAGAACGGATTTTCGAGTAATTTAAATAATAAGTGCCCGGCTGTTACTTCCATCCCATGTTGACTGATGCAGAGGCTGGAAGCTTCTTCCAGGGCATGTTTACAGGAATTATTCAGGCTTCCAATCAAGGCCGCTAAATCTACTCTAAGCACGGATGCTCCTACTAATTTGTTTTAATTTAGAGAGTTATGAATGATATATACAGTCAAACATGCAAGTAATGATTTTGCTGTGATACGCTGAGGCGGATTGACATCCACGAAAGCCATTTTTCTCAAAATACGCAGATATTATATAGTAAGGCCGGCATTCATCCCCAGCTTTCTTTTAAGGATAGTCATTGGCATGCAGCTGAAGTTTGTGAAGCAGAAAAATTTGTAATTTTTTAGTGTTGATAATGAGTTACAGCTGTTTATGTATCTAACACCCTGACAATTATCGACTCGAGATTGCAGATTTGGGAAAAAGTGTGAATATTACCAAAAGTGCCCAGTTTCACTTGCCTGCACTAATATTTCTCCTCCTGTATGACGATCAAAATCCCGCCCTACCTATAAAAAATATAACCAAAACATGATAGTTACAGTAAAATATGTCACTCGATCCCCATAAAAAAAACCATACTAAAATTAGGTATATTAAAGGGCCAATAATTTGACGACACAACAGGATTAGGTATAAGTTACAGCACCATTACTGGAACAAAAGGAAATGGTTTGGAGCGGAAAGAAATGGATCATGTTGTTAGTCCGGCCTTTTTGACAGATCAGCATAATAAGATAAGTTTGACAAACAGCTTTTCACCTCGGATGTTCTAGTAATTATTAATATTCTCTGATTATTTACCAGAGCACACTTCAACTTATTTAATTTCAACAACTATTGGAGCCGGGGTGATTATACCCGCTCTTCCGGAGATGTAATATTATGGCGAAGGACGCAACAGTTGCTCCCAAAGAACGTATCAATATCAAATATGTACCTTCTACCGGGGATCAGCAGCAGGAAGTTGAACTTCCTCTGAAAATGATAGTGGCGGGTGATTTCAAAGGCCATCCTGAAGATACACCGCTGGAAGACCGCTCTGCCATTAACGTAAATCAACAAAATTTCGACTCCGTCATGGAGGAGACTGACTTATCTGCCGGCATAACGGTTGATGATCACCTTTCTGGCGAAGAAGACGCGACGCTGAATGTAGACCTGAAATTCAAAACACTGCAAGACTTTACTCCTGACCAAATAGTTCGGAATGTCCCGGAATTGAAAAAAGTCATGGAGTTGCGTGAAGCTTTGGTTGCGCTCAAAGGACCGCTTGGAAATGTACCCGCATTTCGTAAGAAACTTCAGGATTTACTTGCGGACGATGCTTCCAGAACTAAGCTCGCCTCTGAGCTTGAAGAGTTATTGATGGCAAAACCCACAGCGGAAAAAACAGATGGCGAGACGGCAGATAGCAAACCTGAGACCGAGAAATAACGTCCCCTGCCTGCTCGGAGACTTCATAGGTGACGTGTAACACCTGCGTAAACTTCTGAATTGAAATGCGGAAATATTGTCATATTTAACGGTCACAAAAAATAGGTCATACAATGGGAAATCAAGTACAAGAAGAGTCGGTCGAGGTCAAAGAAGATCTCGGTTTGTTAGAACAAATAATGTCTCAGACTCGCATGACGCCTGGAGAAGCTGAGTACGATGTTGCAAAAAGAGGATTAGCTGAGTTTATTTCTGAAATGCTGCGTTCGGACGATAGTGAGCAGCATGTGAATAAAGGTCTTATAGATCAGGTTGTTGCAGAGTTGGATGCCAAGCTCAGTGCACAGGTTGATGCGATTTTACATGCGCCTGAAATTCAGCAGCTTGAGTCATCCTGGCGAAGTTTACGTCTTCTCGTCGATCGCACGGATTTCAGGGAAAATATCGTCATCAATATTTTACATGTGACGAAAGAAGAGCTTCTGGATGACTTTGAATTTTCCCCCGATATTTCGCAAAGCGGCTTGTACAAGCATATCTATTCATCGGGTTATGGCCAGTTTGGTGGTGAGCCGGTAGGTGCCATTGTCGGAAACTATACATTCACACCATCGACCCAGGATATCAAGCTTCTCCACCATGTTTCCGCTGTTGGTGCAATGGCACATGCGCCATTTCTTGCCGCTGCGGGTTCCGAGTTTTTCAATATCGAGAGCTATGAGCAGTTGGGTAACATCAAAGAGGTCAATAGTATCTTTGAAGGCCCACGGTTTGTTAAATGGCGAGGTTTGCGCGAATCTGAAGATGCCCGATATCTTGGTCTGACCATGCCGCGCTTCCTGCTGCGCGCTCCCTATGACCCGGCAGATAATCCCGCAAGAAGTTTCAGCTATAAAGAAGAAGCAGCTGGTGAGCACGACAATTACCTATGGGGAAATACCGCCTTTCTGATGGCGGCACGCATCACAGACAGTTTCGCCAAATATCGTTGGTGCCCCAATATTATCGGCCCGCAAAGTGGTGGCACGGTTGATGATATGCCTACGCACATGTTTGAAGCCTTTGGTGATTTGCAGGCCAAAATTCCCACCGAGACCTTAATCACTGACCGCAAGGAATTTGAAATATCTGAGGAAGGGTTTATTCCTCTGACCATGCGAAAAGACAGTGATAACGCATCTTTTTTCTCGGCTAACTCGGTACAAATGCCGAAAAAATTCCAGAATACCAAGGAAGGAAAGCAGGCGGAAACCAACTATAAACTGGGTACCATGTTGCCCTACATGTTTATCATCAACCGCCTTGCTCACTACATCAAGGTATTGCAACGCGAGCAACTGGGTAGCTGGAAGGAACGGCAGGATCTTGAGCGCGAATTAAATACCTGGTTGAAACAGTATGTTGCCGACCAGGAAAACCCCCCTGCGGACGTGCGCAGCCGTCGGCCACTACGTTCCGCACAGCTGAACGTAACGGATGTCGAGGGTGAACCCGGTTGGTACAAGGTTTCTTTGGCGGTGCGCCCACACTTCAAATACATGGGCGCCAATTTTGAATTGTCACTGGTCGGAAAGCTTGATAAAGACACCTGATCCGCATGAGATATTCTGGTCGCGGAAATATTCAGGGCAGCTTTTTCGAGCGCCTGGAGGTGCCGGATAAAGAGGCTAAGCGCTCAATCGACGACAGCAACCAGGTGGTTGCTGTCGTCGGCGCCATCAAACGTCATCTTGAGTGGCTGTTGAATTCCAGGCAGGGAAGTTGCCAGAGTGCCCCGGAGTTGGGGCTTGCGGATTTTAACGACGCAACCGGGGGTTCCACGGATTTCACGCTGAAGATTGCGAAAAACATCAAGGAAACCATTCAGCGCTATGAGCCCCGGGTCATCGTGCAGGACGTGGAATACAATCCAAATCCTGACAACCCGCTGGAATTGACGTTCAAGGTCACAGGCCAGATGCCATTGCGGCACAAAAACGAGGATGTGCTCATTGAATTGGTGCTGAACGGGCATAACAAACACTATGACATTTGTTAACCGGGCCTGCTGAATAGACCACGGAAGGAACACGGGCAATGACACAGACCCTCGGAGTTGGCAGACCGCGTGGTTCCAGCGCTGCCGTGTAATGGCAAATCACGCATCACCATTCAGCAAGGAGAAGAGAATGTCATCAGCAACCCCCGGTGATGAAAACAAGCTAAAAAAAAATAATTGAAGTGTTTTATGCAATTGCAGGGAGAACTCCTCCATTACAATTAC
>JALTPW010000253.1 GCA_026999335.1 Chromatiales bacterium | reverse complement strand
GGTCGATTGTGGGGGAACTTGAACAGGTAAGGGCGTTGTTCCCAGGAGGTAAAGGAAAAATTCTTCAGGATGAAGACGTTTTCCACTTTGCGTGCCAGCCACTTGTGCGGCAGCTCGGGGAATTCGTCAAACAGGTTTTTACCGAGCAATGTCTGCGCCTTGCGCCCGCTGTGCACCTCCATGAACTGGTTCCACAGCACCAGTTCCAGATTGCGGTTGACAACAAAAATGCCGGCATGGGTACGATCAACGATGAAATCGAGCAGGTTGGGGGGCTGGTTATCCATCATGTGAGAGCCGGGTATTGATTCTCAGGACTAGAAGTCGTCCATGAATTCATCGAGGATGCCACGTAAGGTTTCGATGGTCTCTTCGGTCATGAACATTAGCAGATGGCTCTTGAAGCGGTGCTTTTCCACCGAGAAATTCACCTCCACCAACAGAGCGTGTTCCCACGATAGCTGATCCGGTGCCAGCACCTCATGCAAAGGCGTGCGCTCGGCCATCAGTGAGGGAGCGGAAAAACCCACCTCGGTGCCCAGGGTTTCGGAAATACCGCCGAGAATGGCGCCGACCAGCAGATTACCGACTTCCAGCAACAGCTCCTGCTCGATGGCGGCATCCAGTTCGCAGTCATAGCCCAGCAGTTCGGCCAGTTCATCGGCGCCACTCTGGGTGAAGATAACAATGGCCTCGCCGCGCAGGGAATTGTAGAAGGCCTGTCGCACGGCCGAAACTTCTTCTTCGTCGCCGACCATGGTAGTGACGGTGTCCACCAGTTCATGCACAGCAATCTGGCGGATACGCGGCACCGAGAGGGTGACGAAATTGTCGAGAATGCGCGCCAGTGAATCCCCCGCCTGCCCCATGGCGATATTGGCCACTTCCTGTAGGGCATCGGTTTGATCCTCATTGTAAGGCTGGACGCTCATATCAACCCGTACTCTTCCAGTACTGCCACGATGTTTTCGGTCTTCACCGGTTTTTTGATGAAGGCCATGGCGCCGAGTTTTTTTACCCGCTCCTGCGCCTCGGGCTGAATGTCGGCGGAAATGACCACGACGAAGGTGTTCAGCGATTCCTTTTGCAGATGTTCCAGTACCTCATAGCCATCCATCACCGGCATGGTGAGGTCGAGAAACATGACGTCAGCCTTGCCGGCACGGTAGGCCGCCAGAGCTTCTTCGCCATTTTCGGCCTGGGTGATCTCCACGTCCCAGCCGGGCGGCAGGGCCCGGATGACCATTTTGCGTGAGATCCTGGAGTCATCAACGACGGTCAGGGGTACGGCCATGATAAATTCTATCCTTAGCAGTTTGCTGCCAGAATCTATCGGCAGACCGTGGACAGCCTTTAACCCCTCTCCTCACTGCTGTGCCGTTGTGGTCTTGGCGGATGTATGCCCGCTCTTGCGGTATAATCGCCGCCGTCCTTGGGGGCTGGCTGCGGTATCGGA
>JALTPW010000252.1 GCA_026999335.1 Chromatiales bacterium | reverse complement strand
CGGTCATCCTGCGCGGCGCATTGGTGAGCCTGAGTGTCTATTTCGGTTTGTTGCTGGCCCTGTTTTTCACCACGGCCTATCCGCTGCTGGAGTATACGCCGGCCGATCTCGGCCTACCCTTCAAAACCGACAATCTCATCCTGTGGTTGGGGCTGCTCTTCGGCGCCCTGTTCGTCACGCTGTCATTGGCGTATTCGGTATCCACCAACGCCCTGTCGAAACGCAAATATGACAGTGGCGACCACGAAAAATCCAGTGCTTATCGCTGGCGGCAAAAATACGAGCGCACGGCAAGCACTCTCCTCACCCTGACCCTGGTTTTACTGATCCTGGGTGCCGTGCCTGCGGTGTATGAAACTCTGCAAAATCTGGGTGCGCCTACCGCCGGAGCAGGCACCAACGCCTCCAGTCTGCCGGGCTGGGTTGGCGCCCTTTCCACCGTGTTCGGCACACTGTCCGGTGTCTTCGTCTTCTTCAAGACCAGCAGCAGCAAAAAGGGCCGCATCCCCATGGGCCTGGTGGTCGTCGTTGCCACCGCCGCCCTCTGGTTCGGGTTGCTGCTGCTCACCTACCATTTCGCCATCAAGCTGTCGGCATGCACCACCGGGCTGAGCACCGTCGCACTCATTGGCGGCACCGCGCTGGCAATCGCCATTCTCTCCGCCTTTCTGGGCTGGGCCACCAACATCAACTACCTCGCCATCCACCGCTACTACCGTGACCGTCTCATGGAACTCTTCATGCCCGACGTGGACAAAGTGCTGGCTGGCAGGATCGCCACCCGCGCCGCCGCCAGTGCCGACAAGATGCCCATCCACGACCTGCTGGCGGCAAACGACGGCAGCGGCCCCGAGGCCAACCCCGGCCCCTACCATCTCATCAACACCCACGTGGTACTGGAATCGTCCAACATCCCCAAGTTCCGCGGTCGCGGTGGCGACAACTTCATCCTCTCGCCCTATTTCTGCGGCAGCAACGCCACCGGCTGGCGCAAGTCCGAAGACTTCATGGATGGCCGTATGACCCTGCCCACCGCCATGGCCATCTCCGGCGCCGCCGTCAATCCCAGCACCGGCATCGGCGGCCAGGGGGTTACCCGCCAACCACTGCTCAGCATGCTCATGGGACTGCTCAATATCCGCCTCGGCTACTGGGCGTCCAATCCCAACCCGAACCCCCGGAAAAAAACGGGCTCAGGGCCGTCCGGCAAACAGAAATCCCGGGGAGTACCCAATTTCCTGTTCCCCGGTCTGAGCGAAATGTTTCTGCGTTCAAGGCTCAACGAAGAGGGTGATTTCGTCCAGCTGACCGATGGTGGCCATTTCGAAAACCTCGCCCTGTACGAACTCATCCGCCGCCGCACGCGCCTCATCGTGCTGTGCGACGGTGGAGCCGACCCCGACTACCAATTCACCGACTTCGCCAATGCGGTGGAAAAGGTGCGCGTCGACTTCGGCACCCTCATTCTCTGCGACTGTAAAAATCTGCAAGCCCTGGTTCCGCGCCGCAAGATCGATGCGGCTGACGATACCATCCCATGCGCCGAGCGCGGCTATATCATGTGCACCATCATCTATCCCGACAACAGCCAGGGGCGCCTGCTCTATCTCAAGACCAGCTTCTTCGAACAGTTGAGCGCCGACCTCTACGGCTACAAAAAGACTCACCCGCAATTTCCGGACGAACCCACCAGCGACCAGTTTTTCGATGAAAGACAGTTCGAGGCCTACCGCGAACTCGGCTTCCAGACCGCCTGGCGCATGATGCAGGACGACAACATCCGCAAGGATACCTTTGTCCGCCCGCTCAGGGCCAACAACTGAGGAATGTTTTTTACCTGAATCCGTAGCTTCAGGGCGGATGCAGAGTGCATGATATTGATTTCACAGCGGAATCAAAAAATCTTAGCTTCACCCATCAGTTAGCGAAGTGTATCCTGCGGATAAGCGGGCATTTTTTGAACCGCTGTGGCATCAAGAGCTTGTGCTATGCACCGTCATGAAGTTACGGATTCAGGTTTTACACAAAGGTGAACACCACTCACCAGAGAATGGCTTACATCACCGAAAATAGTGGGCACTGCTCACCCTACAAAGGTAGGAAAAACACACAGACCGGTAGGGGCGGGCCATGCCCGCAATCAGCCCGTCGATAACAATATCTGTGGAGCGCCTTCAGGCACGCATCACCATTGCCATCCTGTGCATCGTGCAGCCACATCCCGCTGCACGCTGTCGTCCCAGTTTTCCTGAATCATCACCGCCGCCGTCGCGGATGCCGCTCTCGCGCACCACGGCTCTCACCTCATCGGTGATATCGACGAGCTGTTCACATTCGGTAGTCGTGAGGGTGATGATTTTATGCATAGCGCCAAACCTGATCTCAACGGCCCAACGATACGTTATCGGTAAAACAAACGCAGAGGAGCATCAATTAATTCTACTTTGTCACATTTAGATCATTGTTTTTAAACGTAGTCATAACCCTAACAGCCTATTTTTGCATGCCTTTTTCCTGTGGGCAGGAGGTAATAAAGCCCTGTAACCACAGGCAAAGCCACAGGTTCCCGGGCTATTTTAAAAATGCTTGAAAACAGGGTAACTACTTTACACCATAGAAGAACATGAAGTGTTGAAAGGAAAGGTAATAGTGAATGAGCACATCGGATCATTCGTGCTGCCATCGATGTTCACAAGGTGCTTGGCCCAGGCTTGTTGGAGGCCATCTATCAGCAATACCTGGCACATGAACGCTCGAAAAATTTGTTTTCAACTTGAGTGCCCACTATCTGTTGAATCTCTGGGGGTTTAATTCCCCGCAGCTTGCGGCGAATGTTACTCCAGCCTGACTGCTGACACTGCTGAAAGAAGGTATCAAGAACTTTGTCCTGTGAAACCTTTATGCACTTCATGTTCTTCATGGTGTCAGTCGTTACAAAATAGGCTTTAAAACCGTAACGCCATGATTTTATTGATATCTAATCTGACAAAGTAGAATTAATTCTCAGTCCACAACTTGCGCCAGCCGGCGCAGTCTGTGTATCAGTTCAGGCAAGCGTGCCTGACTAGCCGCATCACTGGGCAGATGCCCCGGCAAGGCGGCCTCAAAGGCCGGATCATCAAGCAGCTCAACAAATCGCACGACTAGATGTCTGCGCAGCGTTTCATCCGCCCCCTTCACTTCATCGACAATCTCCGGCCGGCCATCCAGCACGGCAACGAGATCTTCCATATCGTGACTCATCACAAAGTCACCCTTCCCGCGGCCATCGAACGCAGCGAGCTTGGTCGCCAGAAAATAGGGCGCCGACACCATGCGGATACTGGCCCCACTCGGCAGCTCAACAGACTCTGCGGATTTTAGAGCCGGCTGATACCACACGTTGCCGAACCCCAGGATCCCCGGATCCGTTGGCATCACATCCAAGATGATACCGGCCGCCAACCAACGACAGATAGGTGCCTCCGGGCTTGAATCCTCCCGAAAACCCCGTTCACGTAGTTGCGCCGAAAGCCGGTAATATTCACCAAGAGACGCAAGCTCGGCAATCACATCAACATCCCGCGTAACACGGATCGGAGGAGCCGCTGCATCTGTCAGCAACAGACCCGTGGCACAACCTCCCAGAAACACCACCTGCTCCACCAGTCCACTCAGGCGCTCCACGGCCAATTCCAGAATTTGCAGATTGAGATTCCGCTCCCTAACCCAAGCCTCAGGCATAACTCGCCGCCAGCCTCTTTTTCAATTCACTGATAGCGATCTGTCGTTCACGCGCACGGCCACCGCGGATCGCATCGACCAAAACCAAAAACTCATAAAGATTCGGGTCAGACAACGCAGCCTGGGGCGCCAGTTTGTACAGTGGTAAAAAGGCCTCGCCCCGCACTTCTCCCTTTGCATCGGGCCAAACCGGTGGCGGCTCGCCGGAGAGTGCGAAATGTTTATCCAAGGGCGGTGCGGCATGGGCCGTTGGAATGCCCCGGGTCAACTCACCCCTCTCCGGGACAAAGACATATTTGAGGCCATGAACCAGAAACTCCTCAAGATTACGGACGTTGGCCACAATCACATCCCCCTTGTGCACTGCAAGCCGTGCCGCCAGTGCCCGCTTGACCGCCGCGTGCAATTGCGACGGACTCATACCCAATTGCACCGCAAGCCACGCATAGAACCACGGCTGCTGCCCCATGGCCACCAGCTTGAGTACAACCAGGACATCCTGCGGTTTCAGTATCATAGATATTCTAAATTCTAAATTCTAAAATACAGAATACCCAACAGCCCAGGCATGTCAACCATCGGATTAGCCATAGCCAAGGAAAACGCCACGCTGTAACTTGACCCGATACCCCATGGAGGTGATTACACCCAGGCAGCAATAGACTGTGGGCTTGCCCGAAGAAGCAATGTGCATTGCTTGCATATTGCCCGCTTCAGGGAGGTCCCCTTGGCAAAAAAATTGCAGTTAAGGAAGTCCACGAACAGGAAGGCGCCGGTACGCTTGTTGCCGTCGGCGAAGGGATGGTTCTTGATGACAAAATACAGCAAGTGCGCCGCTTTGCTTTCCACCGTCGGATAGGCCGGTTCGCCGAACGCACTCTGATCCAGGCTGCCAAGAATCGACACCAGCCCGTTCTCCCGCTCCAGTCCGAACAACGCCGTCGCCTCCCCTCGCGCCATCAGTCCTTGCTTGAGTTCCGCGATGGCGGCTCGTGTCTCGTCAAGGCCGGGCAGCGTACCGCCCACAATGCCCTTTGGTTCCTCCAGCAACCCTTCGTCGAAACGCTGCAAGAGCAGAAAAATCTGGGTATAACGACTGACGATCTCCACCAGACCCCGACCCAGGTCGCCCGCCAGCTCTCCCCACTGACTGCCGCCTTTTGTACCAGCCGCAGCGCCGCCCCCAGCTCACGGGCATTACGCTCGAAGCATTCACGGTTGCTGGCGTAGCCACTAAGGAATGGTAATTAAATAACTTTTACATTTTATGAATTTCTCGGTATTGCCGTGTAATTCCAGTGACCCAAATAATCATCATGAATAATGACTAG
>JALTPW010000251.1 GCA_026999335.1 Chromatiales bacterium | reverse complement strand
CGGCAGGACAACGCAGGATACTCGAGGCCAATACCCACAGCCACTGGCTTCCGGCATGCACCGAAATGACGATACTTGCACAGTGGGGAGTCAAACCCACAAAGATTTAAGGAAAAACCGATGACAAAGCACCCCCGAATAATTGCCGCCATCGCCCTCGTCACCCTGACCAGCGTCGCCCTGACGGGCTGTCTGGTGGAGAAGAAAGAGCCGGAGCCACCCTATTATCGCAACAGCGACAATCTGCGCATATACAAACAAGGCGACTGGATTCGTTACAACGTTATTGCCACCACGCTATCCGGCACCAGTGCCGGCAACGCCGAGTCCGGGACGCTGGAAATCCGCTGGGGTAACTACTCCCCCCTGACATCTCCGGATGGCAACAACTACGACGTGATAGAAAAGGTCATTACGGTAGAGATGAGTGACAGCGGTTCCCCCGTTCCCATCACCACCGTGCATTATGTGCAGCAGGATGTGCGAAAGGGTATAAATCCAGATGTTTATGGCACAGAGCAACTGGTGGCCATGGAACATCCTAATCATGATGAATACTACTGGCTCAATACTGAGGGCGGAATAATCTCCCCCGTCAACAATGTTCCGGGTGGACAGGAGCCGGTAATCACATTGAAGTCACCTCTGCTCGTTGGCCAGTCCTACAGGGTGGAGTACACTCTCATGGATGACTGCTACGAAGGCCCCCCTGGTTGCCTGATTAATATCGGCGAATCCTTAACTTCAATCAACGTCGTCGGTGACAGTACGCAGATCAACACCAACCTCAACAACTACGCCAATCCCTTCCAAGTCGATTTCAACGGGGAGGTTATTCCCGCTGCGGGCATTAACCCGCTGCCACTGCTGTTCGATATCTTCGACGTCTGCAGTGACTTGCGATCCACCCACAGCGGAAAAATGTACGTTATTCCCGAAATCGGGGTCATCCAGTTGACCAATACCTGCACGAATATCGGTGCTCCAGGTGACATCATCCGCTATGACATCACCATCGACAGCATCAGCTCCAGCATTCTCTCTGGCAGCTAATACTCCGCCACTCGACATAACCAAAAGGGCGCCCCGTGCAGACGGGGCGCCCTTTTTTATATCGCTACTCTTTTTCGCGGCCCTGCCACTGCCTATTCAGCCCTACAGGAAATTAAACAGGGACAGATTCTGTATCCTGGCAAAGCTCTGCTGCGAAGCCTCCAGTCCTGCCTGTTGCAGGTTCAAGCGGCTGATGGCCTCGGCGTAGTCCAGATCCTGCACTTCCGAGAGCCGTTTCTGTGCCTCCAGCTTGACGTCTTCATTGAAGTCACGGTGACTGTCGATGGCATTCTGCCTCGCCCCCACCTTGGCACGAAAACCGTCGAAATGATTGAGTGCACGTTGCAGGTCGCCAACCGCCGCCAGGTTCGGCGAATTGGATTCCAGCGAAAGCGCCAGTTGCTCCAGGGTCTCA
>JALTPW010000250.1 GCA_026999335.1 Chromatiales bacterium | reverse complement strand
ATCAAGCCGCACACCAAGTTTGAGTGTGAAGTGTACGTGTTGAGCAAAGATGAAGGCGGTCGTCACACACCGTTCTTCAACAATTATCGTCCGCAGTTTTACTTCCGCACCACCGACGTGACCGGTGCCTGCGATCTGCCTGACGGTGTTGAGATGGTGATGCCGGGTGACAACGTCAACATGACGGTGACGCTGATTGCGCCGATTGCCATGGAAGAAGGCCTGCGCTTCGCGATTCGCGAAGGCGGTCGTACCGTGGGTGCAGGCGTGGTCGCCAAGATCATCGAGTAAGTTTCAGGTAGTCAAACAAGGGCTGAGCCGGTGAGGCTTCGCTGCGCCGCTTGGCCCTTGTTAGTTGATATGCAGTATTTATTGATAAAGGTCAGCAAAAATGGCAGCAGGACAGAGAATTCGCATCCGCTTAAAGGCTTTTGATCATCGCCTGATCGATCAGTCTGCGCAGGAGATCGTTGAAACCGCGAAACGCACGGGTGCGCAGGTGCACGGCCCGATTCCGCTGCCGACCAAGAAAGAGCGTTGGACAGTGCTGACGTCGCCGCATGTCAACAAGGATGCGCGCGATCAGTATGAGATCCGTACCCACAAGCGCCTGATGGATATTGTCGATCCCACTGACAAGACCGTCGATGCGCTGATGAAGTTGGATCTGGCTGCGGGTGTCGATGTCCAGATCAAGCTGGGCTGAGTTGACGAATTTTAGACGATTTAAGTGCCGGTCATGGATCGGCGGATATTGAGGAATTTAAAGATGACGATCGGAGTAGTCGGCCGCAAGGCAGGTATGACTCGCATCTTCACCGAGGAGGGTGTTTCCATCCCGGTGACGGTCATCGAGGTTGAGCCCAATCGCGTGACCCAGGTCAAGACGCAGGATGTCGATGGTTATCGCGCCGTACAAGTGACCACTGGCAGCCGCCGTCCTTCCCGTGTCAACAAGCCGGCGACGGGACACTTCGCCAAGGCGGGTGTGGAAGCGGGTCGTGGTCTTTGGGAATTCCGCCTCGGTGATGGCGAGGGTGAAGATATTTCCGCTGGCGACAGCGTCAGTGTGGAAATTTTCTCCGCAGGCCAGAAGGTCGATGTGTCGGGCACCAGCATTGGTAAGGGCTTTGCCGGCGTTATCAAACGTCACAATTTCCACATGCAGGATGCGACGCACGGTAACTCTCTGTCGCACCGCGCGCCGGGATCCATTGGGCTCGGTCAGACGCCAGGGCATGTCTTCAAGGGCAAGAAAATGGCCGGTCACATGGGCGCCGTGCGCCGCACCGTGCAGAATCTTGAGGTTGTGCGTGTCGATGCCGAGCGCAATCTGCTGCTGGTCAAGGGTGCTGTGCCCGGGGCCAAGGGTGGTGATGTGATCCTCTGCGCAGCAGTCAAAGCACGTAGCTAAGGGGTGATAGCATGGATCTCAAATTAACAACAGCGGTGGGCGAGACCTCAAGCGAAACGGTTGAAGTCTCGGCAGGCAACTTCGCCCGTGATTACAATGAAGCCCTGGTTCATCAGGTGGTTACCGCTTATCTGGCGGGGGGGCGCAGCGGAACCCGCGCCAGCAAGAGCCGCTCCGATGTGCGTGGTGGTGGTGCCAAACCCTGGCGCCAGAAAGGAACCGGCCGTGCGCGTGCGGGTACCTCCAGCAGCCCGATCTGGCGTAGTGGTGGTCATACCTTTGCCGTGCGTCCACAGGATCACTCGCAGAAGGTGAACAAAAAAATGTACCGCGGTGCCATGCGCTCGATTCTTTCCGAGCTGGTTCGTCAGGAGCGCCTGAAGATCGTCGATGAATTCGACTTTGAGGCACCCAAGACCAAGGCGCTGGTGGAAAAGCTCGCTGCGATGGGTTTTGATCGCGGCCTGATCGTTACCGAGGGTGAAAGTGAAAACCTTTACCTGTCGGCGCGCAATCTCTACAAGATCGATGTTTGTGGCGCCAAGGAAATTGATCCGGTCAGCCTGGTCAACAGCAACAATGTTCTGATGACGGTGGCAGCCGTCAAACAGATTGAGGAGATGCTCGGATGAACCAGGAACGCATCATGAAAGTCATCTTGGCGCCGCATGTGACTGAAAAGGCGGCCAACGTGGGTGAGTCCAGCAACCAATACGTGTTCAAGGTTGTTCCGGATGCCACCAAGCCTGAAATCAAACAGGCGGTTGAAGCCCTGTTTGAAGTGAAAGTTGATGCCGTTCGTGTCCTCAACAGCAAGGGCAAAACCAAGCGTTCTGGTGCCCGTCTCGGTCGTCGGAAAGACTGGAAAAAGGCCTATGTGCGTGTCAGGGCCGGCCAGGAAATCGACTTCATTGGCGGCGAATAAGGTTTCGGAGTAGATAGAATGGCAATTGTAAAAGCAAAACCGACCTCACCCGGCCGCAGATTTGTGGTCGAGGTGGTCAACCCGGATCTGCATAAGGGTGCGCCCTTTGCTGGCCTGCTGGAAAAGAAGTCGCGTAGCGGCGGGCGTAACAATCAGGGTCGCATCACCACTCGCCACAGGGGCGGTGGTCATAAGCAGCATTATCGGATCATCGATTTCAAGCGCAACAAGGATGGTATTCCCGCTCGTGTCGAGCGTCTGGAGTATGATCCGAACCGCAGCGCGAACATCGCCCTGGTACTGTATGCCGATGGCGAACGCCGGTATATCATTGCGCCCAAGGGTGTGACGGCTGGCAGCGAGGTTATGTCGGGCGCCGAATCGCCCATCAAGCCCGGTAACTGCCTGACCCTGCGTCGTATGCCGGTGGGTACGACCATTCACTGTATCGAGATGAAGCCTGGCAAGGGTGCGCAGATTGCGCGCAGTGCCGGTACCTCGGCGCAGTTGGTTGCCCGCGAGGGCGACTATGCCACACTCCGCCTGCGTTCCGGCGAGATGCGCAAGGTGCATGTCGAGTGTCGTGCGGTTGTCGGTGAGGTGGGTAACAGTGAGCACAGTCTGCGTTCACTGGGCAAGGCCGGTGCCTCCCGTTGGCGTGGCGTTCGTCCCACCGTTCGCGGTGTGGCCATGAACCCCGTCGATCACCCGCATGGTGGTGGTGAGGGTCGCACGTCAGGCGGCCGTCATCCGGTTTCACCCTGGGGTATGCCGACCAAGGGTTACAAGACCCGCAGTAATAAACGGACCGATGGCATGATTGTTCGCCGTCGCAAATCTAAGTAATAGAAGAGAGTCAGGACTGTGCCACGTTCAGTTAGCAAAGGGCCTTTTGTCGATCTGCATCTCCTGAAGAAAGTTCAGGTTGCCGCAGAAACTAATAACCGGAAACCGATCAAAACCTGGTCGCGCCGTTCGATGGTACTGCCGGAAATGTTGGGCTTGACTATTGCCGTACATAATGGTCGACAGCATGTCCCGGTGTTCATCACCGAAGATATGGTGGGGTACAAGTTGGGTGAATTCGCTCCGACTCGCACCTACCGAGGCCACACTGCCGACAAGAAAGGCCGCTAAGGGGTGCCGTGATGGAAGTAAGTGCAAAATTGACCAATGCGCCGTTGTCCGCCCAAAAGGGCCGGCTGGTGGCAGATCAGATTCGTGGGCTGGCGGTGGAAAAGGCGATTCAGACGCTGGCCTTCAGTCCCAAGAAGGCGGCGCGGGTGCTGAAAAAGGTGCTTGAATCCGCCATCGCCAATGCCGAGCACAATGAAGGTGCTGACATCGACGAGTTGAAGGTGAGTGCGGTCTTTGTTGACGAAGGACCGACTTACAAGCGCATGCGTGCACGTGCCAAGGGGCGCGGAACGCGCATCCTTAAGCGCCGTGCACATATCACCGTCACCGTCAGCGACAGTTAAGAGGCAGAGTAATGGGTCAGAAAGTACATCCGATAGGCATCCGTCTTGGTATTGTCAAAGACTGGACTTCCAAGTGGTACGCAGACAGCAAGGATTTTGCGAATATCCTCAATATGGATCTCGAGGTTCGTGATTTCATCAAGAAGAAGCTTTCTCATGCGTCCGTCAGTCGCGTGCAGATCGAGCGCCCTGCGAGTAACGCCCGTATTACCATTCATACGGCCCGTCCGGGTATTGTGATTGGCAAAAAGGGTGAGGATGTCGAGCGCCTGCGCCGCTCCGTCAGTCAGATGATGGGGGTGCCGGTGAGCATTAATATTGAAGAGATTCGCAAGCCTGAGCTGGATGCCACCCTAGTGGCCGAGAACGTTGCCCAGCAGCTTGAGCGTCGCATCATGTTTCGTCGTGCCATGAAGCGTGCGGTGCAGAATGCCATGCGCCTGGGTGCCCTGGGTATCAAGGTGCGTGTATCCGGTCGTTTGAACGGTGCGGAGATTGCGCGCACCGAGTGGTACCACGAGGGTCGTGTCCCTCTGCACACGCTGCGGGCCGATATTGACTACGGCGTCGTTGAGGCCAGCACCACCTATGGTGTGATCGGCGTCAAGGTGTGGCTGTTCAAGGGGGAAGTCTTCGAAAAAGGGCAGACCTCCGCTGTTGTCGCTGATCAAGCCGCTGCGAAGTAGCGTTTAGGGAGACAAAGTTATGTTACAGCCAAAGCGAACGAAATTTCGCAAACAAATGAAGGGCAAGAACCGCGGACTGGCGTTTCGTGGCAGTGATGTCAGTTTCGGCGAGTGTGGCCTGAAGGCGACTGCCCGTGGACGTATTAGCGCACGTCAGATCGAAGCCGCGCGTCGTGCTATGACCCGTCACATCAAGCGTGGCGGAAAGATCTGGATTCGTGTGTTTCCGGACAAGCCGATTACCAAGAAGCCCCTTGAGGTTCGCATGGGTAAGGGTAAGGGCGCTGTTGAATACTGGGTGGCGCAGATTCAGCCGGGGCGGATGTTATTTGAGATGGAAGGTGTTGCCGAGGACGTGGCGCGTGAGGCGTTTCGTCTGGCGGCGGCCAAGCTGCCTCTGTCGACGACCTTTGTGACGCGGACGGTGATGTGATGGACGCAAAAGAATTACGTGGAAAAAGTACGACAGAGCTGGGCGAAGAGCTGCAAAGTCTGTTGCGAGAGCAATTCAATCTGCGCATGCAAAAAGGCACCGGCCAGTTGGCTGACTCTGCGCGGCTGAAAAGCGTGCGCCGTGACGTGGCACGCGTAAAGACGATCATGAATGAGATTGCAGGTGGTGCAGAATGAGTGAAGATAAGGCAGTTCGCACGCTTGCCGGGCGGGTCACCAGCGACAAGATGGATCGCACCATCACGGTGATGGTTGAACGTCGCGTCAAGCATCCTTTGTATGGCAAATATATTCGCCGTTCGACCAAGTTGCATGTCCATGATGAGAACAATGACTGCAACATTGGCGATGAGGTGACGATTTCCGAGTGTCGCCCGATGTCGAAGACTAAGTCTTGGCGACTGGCTGAAATTGTAAAGCGCGCCAGCTAAAACCGCGTACTCCATCAGCGGATTTTGTCGGCTGACGGGGCAAAAGGATTGATCGCAGAGCCCAAAGCGAAAAACATTTGGGCTCTGCGCGTTTAGGTGGTATTATTTCGCGCCCTCGAACCACGGAGGTTAGAGGAGCTGGGTACAGATTGGCGGAGAAGTATCGATGATTCAGATGCAAACGGTGTTGGATGTGGCCGATAACAGCGGCGCGCGTCGGCTGATGTGTATCAAAGTCCTGGGCGGCTCCAAGCGCCGGTATGCGAGGATTGGCGACATCATTAAGGTGAGTGTCAAAGAGGCCATTCCTCGCGGTAAGGTCAAGAAGGGCGAGGTTTATAACGCGGTTGTTGTGCGTACCGCCAAGGGCGTGCGTCGTTCCGATGGGTCGATTATTCGCTTCGATGGTAATGCGGCCGTGTTGTTGAATGCGCAACTGCAGCCTATCGGCACGCGTATTTTTGGTCCGGTGACGCGTGAGCTGCGTGGCGAGCGTTTTATGAAGATTATTTCGCTGGCACCTGAAGTGCTGTAACTGCTGGGGCGACGAGCATGAACAAGATTAAGACAGGTGATGATGTCATCATCATTGCCGGCAAAGACAAGGGCAAGCGTGGTACGGTGCTAAAAATCATTGATAACGAGCGTGTCGTTGTCGAAGGGGCCAATATGGCCAAGAAGCATGTCAAGCCCAATCCGAATGCCGGTGAATCCGGCGGCATTATCGACAAGGAAATGCCGCTGGATATATCCAACGTGGCGGTGTTCAATTCGGCCTCGGGAAAGGCTGACCGTATCGGGATCAAGGTTCTCGAGGATCGTCGTCGGGTGCGTTACTTCAAGTCCAACAACGAAGTTGTGGACGTTTAAGGCGAGTTAGGCAAATGTCCAGACTTAAAGAGTTTTATAAGGATACCGTGACCAAGCAGCTTCAGGAGCAGTTTGGCTACACGAGTGTGATGGAAGTTCCCCGGATCACCAAGATCACCCTGAATATGGGCGTGGGTGAGGCGATCGGTGACAAGAAGGTTATTCAGAATGCCGTTGCCGACATGGTGAGGATTTCAGGTCAGGCGCCTATCGTCACCAAGGCACGCCTTTCTGTGGCGGGATTCAAGGTGCGTGAAGGTTGGCCGGTGGGCTGCAAGGTAACGCTGCGCCGTGAGCGTATGTACGATTTTCTGGATCGCCTGATTAGCATTGCCATTCCGCGTATCCGTGATTTTCGGGGTTTGAATGGCAAGGCCTTCGATGGCCGTGGTAACTACAGTATGGGTATCCAGGAGCAGATCATGTTCCCGGAAATCGATTACGATCAGATCGACGCGATTCGTGGTATGGATATTTGTTTCACGACCACCGCAAAGACCGATGATGAGGCGCGTGCATTGCTGACCGCCTTCAATCTTCCGCTTAAAAAGTAAGAGAATCTAGCGATGGCAAAAGTTTCCATTATTAATCGTGAGCTGAAGCGCGCCCGTTTGGTGAAAAAGTATGCCGCCAAGCGCGCTGAGTTGAAGGCGAAGCTGAAGGATCCTTCCCTGAGTTATGAAGAGAAGGAAGAGGTGCGCAGAAAATTTCAGTCTCTGCCGCGTGATGCCAGCCCGTGTCGTCAGCGCAATCGCTGCCGCCAGACAGGACGTCCGCACGGTTACTATCGGAAGTTTGGGCTGAGCCGTACGAAATTGCGTGAAGCTGCAATGCGTGGTGATATTCCTGGTCTGGTCAAGGCCAGTTGGTAAACACTGCCGCGGGCAGTGTATTTTTAGTTAGGAGTTTCTGGCATGAGCATGACTGATCCCATTGCGGATATGTTGACCCGTGTTCGTAACGCTCTCTCAGCAGGTAAATTGAGCGTGACGATGCCATCTTCCAAGCAGAAGGTTGCTATCGCAAACCTGCTTAAAGATGAAGGGTATATCAATAACGTATCTGTCAAGGATATCGATGGTAAGCCGGTGATGGACGTTTCCCTCAAGTATTATGAAGGACGCCCCGTCATCGATCTGATCAAGCGCGTGAGTCGACCTGGCCTGCGTGTCTACAAAGGTAAAGACGAGTTGCCCAGCGTGATGGGCGGTTTGGGTGTTGCCGTGATTTCCACCTCCAAGGGTCTGATGACAGATCGCGCCGCCCGCAAGGCCGGTCATGGTGGTGAAATTCTCTGCTTTGTCGCTTAAGGGGGACTGACCATGTCACGTGTTGCTAAGAACCCCGTTCAGCTGCCTTCCGGTGTTGAAGTCAGGATTGATGGCCAGGCGATCAAGGTCAAGGGCGCCAAGGGCGAAATAAGCCATGAAGTTCATACCGCCGTCGATGTAAAGCAGGCAGACAATGTGCTGACCTTTGCGCCACGCAATGGCGGCAAGGAGGCCAATGCGCTGGCCGGCACCACCCGCGCTCTGCTGAACAACATGGTTGTTGGTGTGACCCAGGGCTTTGAGAAGAAGCTGACGCTGGTGGGGGTTGGTTATCGTGCCCAGGCCCAGGGCAAGGTTCTCAATCTTTCGCTGGGATTTTCGCATCCGGTTGAATATCAGATCCCTGAGGGTGTCAGCATTGAGACCCCGAGCCAGACCGAGGTTGTGGTGAAGGGTATTGACAAGCAGTTGGTCGGCCAGGTGGCGGCGAATATTCGGGCTTATCGTCCGCCAGAGCCCTATAAAGGCAAGGGCGTACGCTATTCCGATGAGCAGGTCGTGCGTAAAGAAGCGAAGAAGAAGTAAGGGCGAAGAATCATGGACAAGAAACAGAGTCGATTGCGCCGCGCTCGTCGTACGCGCGCCAAGATCAGCGAACTGGGCGTTTACCGCCTGTGTATTCATCGCACTCCTCGACACACTTATGCCCAGGTTATTTCGCCTGATGGCGGAAAGGTCGTGGCGAGTGCTTCCACGCTGGAATCTGATGTGAAGTCAGGCCTGAAGTGCACGGGCAATATCGAGGCTGCCGAAAAGATCGGCCAGCTTATCGCGGAACGCGCCAAGGCATCCGGGGTCGAACGGGTTGCGTTTGATCGTTCCGGTTTTCAGTATCATGGGCGCGTCAAGGCGCTCGCAGATGCGGCCCGTGAAAGCGGTTTGCAGATATAAAGGTTAAGGTGTTCGCATGGCAAAATTTGATGCAGCAGCAAACAGCGACGGCTTAATCGAAAAGCTCGTCGGTATTAATCGCGTCGCCAAAGTCGTCAAGGGTGGTCGCATCTTCGGCTTTACCGCTTTGACGGTGGTGGGTGACGGCGAAGGCCGTGTTGGCTTCGGTCGTGGCAAGGCGCGTGAAGTGCCGGTTGCAGTGCAGAAGGCGATGGAAGACGCACGTAAAAATATGCGTAAGGTCGACCTCAAGGGTGGCACTCTGCAATATTCCATCACGGGTGTGCACGGTGCGGCCAAGGTCGTGATGTTGCCGGCCTCTGAAGGTACCGGCATCATTGCCGGCGGCGCAATGCGTGCCGTCTTTGAGGCGGTGGGTGTGCGCGATGTGCTGGCGAAGTGTATCGGTTCAAATAACCCGATCAACGTTGTGCGCGCGACATTTAAGGGCTTGACCAGCATGACAACGCCCGAGGCCATCGCCGCCAAGCGTGGCAAGCGCATCGAAGAGATTACGGAGTAAATTATGGCCGGGAAAGTCAAAGTCACCCTGGTGCGAAGCACCATCGGACGCCTGCCGGCCCACAAGGCCTGCGTGTCCGGCCTGGGTATTCGTCGTCTGCATCAGACCGTTGTGGTCGAGGACACGCCGTGTAACCGAGGCATGATCAATGCGGTTTCCTACATGCTAAAGGTTGAGGAAGCATAAAATGCGTTTGAATACTCTTAAGCCGGCAGAAGGCTCAAAGAAGAACCCGAAGCGAGTTGGGCGTGGTATTGGCTGTGGCCTTGGCAAGACCTGTGGCCGTGGCCACAAGGGCCAAAAATCCCGCTCCGGTGGTTTTCATAAGGTAGGCTTTGAAGGGGGTCAGATGCCTTTGCAGCGCCGGCTTCCCAAAGTTGGCTTCAGTTCCCGCAAGGCACGTATTACCGCTGAGGTACGTCTTGGTGAGTTGGCAAAGGTCGATGGCGAGATCGTTGATCTGATTGCCCTGAAGGCGGCGAATATTGTCGGTCAGCACATCAAGCGTGCAAAAGTGATCGCTTCTGGTGAGGTGGCCAAGTCCGTAACGTTGCGCGGTGTACTGGCAACCAAAGGTGCACGTGCGGCGATTGAAGCTGCCGGCGGCAAAGTCGAGGAATAGGTGGGCGCTTCCAGGTCGTCCATGCTCGGCGCCATGGGTTCGGGCAAGCTGACAGAACTCAAGCAGCGCCTGTGGTTTGTCTTCCTGGCCATGCTGGTTTTCCGCATCGGCTCTTTCATCCCGGTGCCAGGCATTGATCCTGCTGCCCTGGCGATACTGTTCGATCAGCAAAAGGGCACCATACTGGACATGTTCAACATGTTCTCGGGTGGTGCACTGGGGCGCTTGACGCTTTTCGCATTGGGTGTCATGCCTTATATCTCGGCCTCGATCATCATGCAATTGCTGACGGCGGTGGTGCCGAAGCTGGAACAACTGAAGAAGGAAGGCGAGTCCGGGCGCCGCAAGATCACCCAGTACACACGCTACGGAACCTTAGGGCTGGCGACCTTCCAGTCCATCGGTGTTGCCATTGCCTTGCAAAGCCAGCAGATGGGTGCATTGCCGGTGGTGCCGAACCCGGGCCCGGCTTTCGTGTTTACGGCGGTGGTCAGTCTGGTGACGGGCACGATGTTCCTGATGTGGCTGGGTGAGCAGATCACCGAGCGCGGGATTGGTAACGGTATTTCACTGATTATATTCGCTGGTATCGTTGCCGGTCTTCCTTCGGCTATCGGCGGTACCTTGGAACTGGCGCGAATCGGTGAGTTGAGTGGCTTCCTGGTTATTGCGTTATTGGTGCTCGTTATTTTGGTCACCGGCTTTGTGGTGTTCATGGAGAGAGGCCAGCGGCGGATTACCGTTAACTATGCAAAGCGCCAGCAGGGGCGAAAGGTATTCGCTGCGCAGAAGAGCCATTTGCCGCTGAAGGTGAATATGGCTGGCGTTATCCCGCCGATCTTTGCTTCCAGTATTATCCTGTTTCCAGCGACCCTGGGCGGATGGTTTGGCAGTGCAGAAGGGATGGGGTGGTTGAAGGATCTCTCTTCAACGCTTTCCCCGGGCCAGCCGATTTACGTGTTGATGTATGCGTTGGCAATTATTTTCTTTTGCTTTTTCTATACGGCGTTGATGTTCAACCCTAAGGATACAGCAGACAACCTAAAGCGTTCGGGTGCGTTTATCCCTGGTATTCGCCCGGGTCAGCAGACGGCAAAATATATCGATCAAGTCATGTCGAGACTGACACTCGTCGGGGCAATCTACATTACCGCCGTTTGTTTGTTGCCTGAATTTATGATTGTCTACTGGAACGTGCCTTTCTATTTTGGCGGCACGTCACTGCTGATTATTGTTATTGTCGTCATGGATTTTATTTCGCAGATACAGGCCCACTTGATGTCGCATCAGTATGATGGCCTGATGAAAAAGGCCAACCTAAAAGGCTACGGTCGAAGTGGTTTGTAAGTGGGCCTAAGCGCCCTGTGTTTGGAGAGAGAACGATGAAGGTTCGTGCATCGGTTAAAAAAATATGCCGCAAGTGCAAAGTGGTTCGCCGCAAGGGCGTGGTTCGAGTGATCTGCTCGGATCCCCGCCATAAGCAGCGCCAGGGATAGGTCTGGCACTTGCATTGGCAGTTGTTGAAAGCTTAGAATAGCCGGTTTACTGCGGCGATCGATTAGGAGAGTATTAGAATGGCGCGTATTGCGGGGATCAACGTCCCAGATCAAAAACATGCGGTCATAGCGCTGACTTCCATTTATGGCGTTGGGCCTACGCGCGCGGCAAAAATCTGTGCCGCAGCCAGTGTCAATACCGGTGCAAAGATCAAGGATCTTACCGAACAGGAGCTGGAGGCATTGCGTTCAGAAGTTGGCAAGTTCATCGTTGAAGGTGACCTGCGCCGTGAAGTTTCCATGAACATCAAGCGGCTCATGGACATGGGTTGTACTCGCGGTATTCGTCACCGTCGCGGTCTGCCGGTGCGTGGCCAGCGTACTCGTACCAATGCGCGTACCCGCAAGGGTCCACGGCGCATGATTCGCAAGTAATTTAACTCACACGTCTTTTTTATAGGTAAGCGGAATGGCAAGTCCCCGTACAAAGAAGCGCATAAAAAAGAATGTGGTCGACGGTGTCGCCCACATTCATGCGTCCTTCAATAATACCATCGTGACCATCACTGACCGTCAGGGCAATGCACTTGCCTGGGCGACGGCGGGTGGTTCAGGTTTCCGTGGTTCTCGCAAGAGTACACCCTTTGCCGCACAGGTTGCCGCAGAGCGCGTGGCCGTGGTGGTCAAGGATATGGGGATGAAGAACCTCGAGGTTAACGTCAAGGGCCCGGGCCCGGGTCGGGAATCCGCCATTCGCGCTTTGAATGGTCAAGGTTTCAACATTACCAGCATTACCGATGTAACCCCTATTCCGCACAATGGTTGCCGCCCTCCCAAGCGGCGCCGTGTGTAAGTCCGGAGATTGAGATGGCAAGATATATTGGACCGAAGTGTCGCCAGTGCCGCCGTGAGGGGGCCAAGCTCTTTCTGAAGGGCGAAAAATGTTATACCGCAAAATGTGCCATGGAGAATCGTGCATTTCCCCCGGGGCAGCATGGCCAGCGCCGTACGCGTGTTTCTGACTATGCAAACCAGTTGCGCGAAAAACAAAAAATGCGCCGTACCTATGGTGTTCTTGAGAAGCAGTTTCGTCTCTACTATCAGGAGTCTGATCGTCGCAAGGGTGCGACCGGTGAGAATCTTTTGCAGACGCTGGAATCCCGTCTTGATAATGTCGTTTATCGCATGGGTTATGCTGCCTCGCGCAGTGAGGCGCGTCAATTGATTCGCCACAAGGCGATCACGGTTAACGAGCGGGTCGTGACGATTCCGTCCTATCGGGTCAGTCCGTCCGATGTGGTTGCTGTTGGTGAAGGTTGTCGTCAGCAAATTCGTATTCAGAACTCCATGGATCTGGCCACTCAGCGTGGTTTCGTCGAATGGATTGACGTCGACAGCAAGAAGCTGAGCGGTGTGTTCAAGGCCTATCCGGAGCGCTCTGAACTGCCGTCTGACATAAATGAGCATCTGATCGTTGAGTTGTACTCCAAGTAATCAACACACGGTAGCGCAGCAACGTATCGTCAGCTTATAAGAGGAAATTCCATGCAAGGCTCACTGTCAGATTTTTTGAAGCCGAGTATTGTCAACGTTCAAGTGTTCAATGGTCACCATGCAAAGGTGACATTGGAGCCCTTGGAGCGTGGTTTCGGGCATACCCTGGGTAATGCCCTGCG
>JALTPW010000249.1 GCA_026999335.1 Chromatiales bacterium | reverse complement strand
GGGGTACTCGGGGTAATTGAGTTGGCGTAGTAATCAAGGGGAAAACGGTACGCGATGACCCGTTTTTTGGGTCGAGGGCAGGGATAAAACCGGTCGGATAATATCAGGATGTGGAGTTAGGGGTTGTACTGATGTTGAAGAACACGTGTTTTTCTGCCGTCGGCTCATGGCGAATGGCGGTCTTTCTCACTTTCTCTAGTGTATTGTTTTTATCAAATGCCAGTGCCGATGGCTGGGATCCAGGTTCAGGAACCACCGCCAGCGGGAGTATTGCGAATACCCGCCACAATTTGACCACCAGCTGGAATTCATATGACTATATGTCCAGCGCACGTAACCAATACAATGACGTCTGTGTGTATTGCCATACCCCGCACGGCGCCAATAGTCGAATCGATGCGCCGTTGTGGAACCGCACGGTCAATAATACGGCTAACTACACGATCTACGATAAACCCACGACCTTGATGCGTCCCACCAGCGTGCCCGGCCCCAGTTCACTGACCTGTCTCTCCTGTCATGACGGTACGATCAGTATCGACTCTGTATTGAACATGCCGGGTTCCGGTTGGGATCCCATGAACAGTGGCCAGAGGAATACCGAGGTAGGGACATCCAATGCGTCCTTTTTGGGGCAGTGGCGGGATGCGGGCAATTCGGGGCCCATGAGTGTACACATGACCCTGGGTGGGCCGGGGCTCACCTGTGCCGACTACTGCCACAACCCAGCCAACGCGGAACTGACCGGCTGGACGGATTTCACGGCCTTCGTGATTGGCGAGGATCTGCGCAATGACCACCCCGTTGGCATACTGTACCCGGATACCTTTGGGCCTGGCGTGGAGTTTAATCCGCCCGATACCGCGATCCCTGGAAAATGGGCCTTTTTTGATACCAACGGCAATAATTATGCCGATACCAATGAGGTGCGTCTTTACGATAGCGGCGATGGCTTCGAGGTGGAGTGCGCATCTTGTCATGACCCACACGGGGTGCCATCAGGGGGTGAAGGTTCAAGGTTCAGCCCCAGCTTTCTGCGTGTTAACAACGGCGTCGTCGGCAGTCATGCCGGGGTTAGCGGTATTGTCAGTCATGGCTCCAGTGCCTTGTGTCTGACCTGCCATACGAAATAGCTTTGGCTCGTTTTTCGGGGATTTTTATGGATTTGCGACGACTATCTTGGTTGCCGGAAGCGGCACGGATAAGTTTAGCTGCTTTAAAAGCGGTGGTTTTAACCTTAAAACGGGACGAATAAAAAAGGGCGCCGTGCGCAAGCACGGTGCCTTTTTTAGCTTATACCTTTCAGGCTTGGCGGTTGTGATAGGGTGCGCTGAGTTCGTGTACCGCGTTGATGAAGGCGGCGACATTTTCCGGGTCGATGGTGGGGTGGATGCCGTGGCCCAGGTTGAATACGTGGCCCTCACCCTTGCCGTAGCTGGCCAGCACGCTGGCGACCTCCTCGCGGATACGCTCGGGATTGGAATAGAGGATGCAGGGATCCATGTTACCTTGCAGGGCAATCTTGTCGCCTGCGAGCTTGCGGGCATCGCTGAGATCGATGGTCCAGTCCACGCCGAGACAGTCGGCGCCGGTGGCGGCCATCTTGTCCAGCCATTGTCCGCCGCCTTTGGTGAAGAGGATGACGGGGACTTTGCGGCCGTCGGCCTCGCGGGTGAGGCCATCGACGATTTGTTGCATGTAGTGCAGTGAAAATTCCTGATAGTCGCGCGGCGTGAGTACGCCGCCCCAAGTGTCAAAGATTTGCACGGCCTGCGCGCCTGCGGCGATTTGTCCGTTGAGATAGGTGGTGACGGACTGCGCCAGTTTATCCAGTAACTGATGCAGGGTTTCGGGCTGGTCGAACAGCATGCCTTTGATGTGGCCGTATTCCTTGCTGCCACCGCCTTCCACCATGTATGTTGCGAGCGTCCACGGACTACCGGAGAAACCGATCAGCGGTACACGGCCGTCGAGTTCTTTGCGGATGGTGCGCACGGCATTCATGACATATTGCAGCTCACCCTCGGGATCGGGGATGGGCAGATTTTTTACGTCCGCGGCGCTGCGTACAGGGCGCGCGAACTGTGGCCCGTGACCGGTGTTGAAGGTCAGGCCCAGGCCCATGGCGTCGGGGATGGTCAAAATGTCGGAAAACAGGATGGCGGCGTCCAGCGGATAGCGTTCCAACGGCTGGATGGTGACTTCACAGGCCAGCTCCGCATTGCGGCATAGATCCATGAAGCTACCGGCCTTGGCGCGGGTGGCGCGGTATTCGGGCAGATAACGGCCCGCCTGGCGCATCATCCACACCGGGGTGACATCAACGGGCTGGCGCAGCAGGGCACGCAGGAAACGGTCGTTCTTCAATTCGCTCATAGTTTGTTTTTCAACGCAAAGGCGCGAAGGTGTAAAGGGCACAAAGTTTTTTATGAATATATTTTCTTTGCGTTCTTTGTGCCTTCGCGTCGTTGCGTTAGATCCTTAAGTTAGACCTGAAGCCACGGATTCAGGTTAGACGTTGAGATAATCCAAAATACCCTCGGCGGCCTGACGGCCTTCGTAAATGGCAGTGACGACGAGGTCGGCGCCGCGCACCATGTCGCCGCCAGCGAATATCTTGGGATTGCTGGTTTGATGGCGAATTTCGCCATTGGCCGGGGCCAGCACGCGGCCGCGTTCGTCGATGTCGACACCGAACTCGGCGAACCAGGGTTGCGGGCTGGGGCGGAAACCAAAGGCTACCACCACACGATCGGCGCAGACAATCTCTTCCGAGCCTGCGACGATCTCCGGCCGGCGGCGGCCGTATTCGTCGGCTTCACCCAACCGGGTGGTGACCAGTTTGACACCTTCTACCTTACCCTCGCCGACGATCTCCACCGGCTGGCGGTTCCAAAGAAATTGCACGCCTTCTTCTTTGGCGTTGAGCACCTCACGCTTGGAACCGGGCATATTGGCCTCGTCGCGGCGATAGGCGCAGTTGACGTTGCTGGCGTTCTGGCGGATGGCCGTGCGGGTGCAGTCCATGGCGGTGTCGCCACCGCCCAGTACCAGTACGCGCTGGTCGGCCATGTCGATGAAGTCCCGGGGGGATTTTTCGAAGCCGTGGTGGTGGTTGATGTTGGCGATCAGGTAGTCTAACGCGGAGTGGACGCCGGGCAGGTCTTCGCCGGGGATGCCGGCCTGCATGTAGGTGTAGGTGCCCATGCCGAGGAATACAGCATCGTATTCGTCCAGCAGTTGCTGGAAGGGCAGGTCACGACCGATCTCGATGCCGAGACGGAATTCCACGCCCATGCCTTCGAGGATTTCGCGGCGGCGGGTGACGACGCTTTTTTCCAACTTGAATTCAGGGATGCCGAAGGTGAGCAGGCCGCCAATCTCCGGGTGGCGGTCGAAGACCACCGGGGCGACGCCGTTGCGCACCAGGATGTCGGCGCAACCGAGACCGGCAGGGCCGGCGCCGATCACCGCGACGCGCTTGCCGGTGGCCTCGACGGCGCTCATGTCCGGCCGCCAGCCCTGGTCAAAGGCCTTGTCGGCGATATAACGCTCGATGGCACCGATGGTGACCGCGCCGAAGCCGTCGTTGAGGGTACAGGCGCCCTCGCAGAGGCGATCCTGCGGACACACGCGACCACAGACTTCAGGCAGGGTATTGGTACGGTGCAGCATCTCTGCGGCCTCAATGAGGTTCCCCTCATGCACCAGTTGTAGCCAGTTGGGAATGTAGTTGTGTACCGGACAGCGCCATTCGCAGTAGGGGTTGCCGCAGGCCAGACAGCGGTCGGCCTGCTCGGCAGCGGAGGCGGCGTTGAATTGACCGTAGATTTCACAGAATGCCTGACGGCGCTCATCGGCCGGCTTTTTTTCCGGATCCCTGCGGGGGATATCAATAAACTGAAAGTCGTTTGCCATGTTTTTTTATACAGCTAACCAAAAGTGTGTAGGTTGGGGGTGAGTATTTAAGCCCAACGATGTGCGTAAGTTTGCTGGCGTTTGCTCTACGCCTGCCCCAATCCGCAATAACCCTTAGGCGGCGGCGAGGCGTAGTTCGTCCATCAGAGCTTCGAGGCTGGCGGCCTTGGGTTTTATTAACCAGAATTTGCCGATCATGTCAGAGTAGTTGTCGAGAATATGTTGACCCCAGGCGCTGCCGGTCTCGACGACGAATTCCTCAATGGTGTCGCGCAGATGGTTGGCGTAGGCCTCCATATTTTCCGTGCTGACGCGGTGGATATCGATCAATTCGTGGTTATGACGATCAACGAAGTGGTTATCTTCGTCCAGCACGTAGGCGAAGCCGCCGGTCATGCCGGCGCCGAAGTTGACCCCGGTGGCGCCGAGCACGGTAATGGAGCCGCCGGTCATATATTCGCAGCCATGGTCGCCGATGCCCTCGACCACCGCATGGGCGCCGGAGTTGCGTACGCCGAAACGTTCGCCGGCGCTACCGGCGGCGAACAGTTTGCCGCCGGTAGCGCCGTACAGGCAGGTGTTGCCGATGATGGTGGTCTGGTTGGACTTGAAGCTGGAGCCCGCCGGCGGGCGGATCACCAGCTTGCCGCCGGCCATGCCTTTGCCCACATAATCGTTGGCGTCGCCTTCCAGGTACAGGTGCAGGCCGCCGGCATTCCACACGCCGAAGCTCTGTCCGGCGGTACCGGTAAGTGCGAGGCGGATGGGTGCGTCTTCCATGCCCAGATTGCCATGACGCACAGCGATCTCGCCGGACAGGCGTGCGCCGATGGAGCGGTCGGTATTGCGCACCGTGTAGCGGAAGCCGGCGCCGCTTTTTTTCTCAATGGCGTCAATGGCGTCGGTGACCATCTGCTCGGCCAGCTCACCCTTGTCGAAGGGCTGGTTGCGCGGCTCGATGCAGTGTTGCGGTTTGTCGGCGTCCACGCCACCGTCGCTGAGGATGGGGGAGAGGTCGAGGCGTTGCTGGCGCGGTGTGCTGCCGGGCAGGGCCTGCAGCAGGTCGCTGCGGCCGATCAGCTCGGGCAGGCTGCGCACGCCGACACTGGCCATCAGTTCGCGCACTTCCTCACAGATGAAACGGAAGTAGTTCATGACCAC
>JALTPW010000248.1 GCA_026999335.1 Chromatiales bacterium | reverse complement strand
TCAGCAGGCACAGCGTTTTGTCGGTGATATCTATGAAGATCTGGCCAGACAGGCACCTTTCGATGGCCTGATTTTTCATGACGACGCCTATCTGAGTGACCATGAAGACGCCAGTGAATGGGCATTAAAAATATATCGGGATAACTGGAAGTTGCCTGTCGATATCAAAGCCATTCGCGATGATCCGGACTTGCTTCGGCGCTGGACGCAGCACAAGACAAAAGCCCTGGCGCAGTGGACGGATGTCTTGGCCGAACGTGTCCGTCTGTATCGTCCGATGATCAAGACTGCGCGCAACATGTATGCTTCGGTGATCATGAATCCGCAATCTGAGACGTGGTTTGCCCAGTCTCTGGATGTGTTTCTTGAGCACTATGACTATGTTGCTGTGATGGCCATGCCCTATATGGAACAGGCCGAGGATCCGCAGGCCTGGTTGCGCTCGCTGGTGGCTCGGGTGGCTAGCAAGCCGGGTGCCCTGAATTCAACCGTGTTCGAATTGCAAAGCGTTGACTGGCGCAAGGGTGTGCCTGTCGATAGTGATGTATTGGCCGATCAGATGCGGCTGCTACTGAGCAGTGGCGCGCGTAACTTTGGTTACTACCCTGACGATTTCATTCAGGGGCATCCGTCGCTCGACGCCGTGAGATCCATCATATCTCTGGTTCCCGCTGCGGAGGAAAACTGAGCATGGACGACTGGATAATAAGTTATTTGAGCTGGGCACTTGTCTTCGCCTATGTCTATCCGCTGTTCATGGCTTATGTGTGGATGGTGGGTGGTCTGCAGTACTTCTTTAAATGGGAGCGTGGCCAGCCCATAGGCAGTATTGCGCTGAGCAAGCTGCCGGACTTTCCCGCAGTGAGCATACTGGTGCCCTGCCATAACGAAAGCGACAATCTGCGCGAAACCATCGCGGCGTTGGATAAACAGAATTATCCCGATTTCGAAATTGTCGCCATCAATGACGGTAGCACTGACAACACGGGAGAGCTGCTGGATGAACTGGGCAGGCAATACCCCCGTTTGCGGGTGGTGCATCTGGCGGAGAATCAGGGCAAGGCCACGGCTTTGCGCATGGGTGCATTGACATCGCTCAATGAATTCCTGGTCTGTGTCGACGGTGATGCCTTGCTGGATGTCGACGCCACGGCCTGGATCATCAAACACTTCGTCAATAATTGCCATGTTGGCGCGGTGACCGGGAATCCGCGTGTGCGTACCCGATCCACCTTGCTGGGCAAGATTCAGGTGGGTGAGTTTTCCTCCATTATCGGCTTGATCAAGCGGGCACAGCGTATTTATGGGCGTGTATTTACGGTTTCCGGTGTGGTGGCCGGGTTTCGCAAATCGGCCTTGCTGGACGTGGATTATTGGAGTACGGATGCCATTACCGAAGACATCGACGTCAGCTGGAAACTGCACCTGGCCGGCTGGGACATCCGTTTTGAACCCAATGCCCTGTGCTGGATTTTAATGCCGGAAACCCTCAGGGGCCTATGGAGCCAGCGCCTGCGTTGGGCACAGGGTGGTGTGGAGGTCTTTATCCGCTATCTGCCGCAGATTCTGCATCTGCGCCAGCGGCGCCTGTGGCTGTTGTTCGCAGAGTATCTGGTGAGCATATTATGGGCCTACACGATTCTCTCTCTGATCGTCCTGTGGCTGATGCTGCAGTTCATGCCGCAGCTAGCGGGGGTGGCGACATTTTCCATTTTGCCGGGTTCCGCCGGTTTGTTGCTGGGACTAACCTGTTTGATCCAGTTCGCGGTGAGCTTTTACATCGATGGGCGCTATGAGAAAGGCCTGGGGAAACTCTATTACTGGATGATCTGGTATCCCCTGGTTTATTGGTTGATTAACTTGTTGACCCTGGTGGTGGCGGTGCCCAAGGCACTGCTGCGACCGCGTGGCAAACGTGCCACCTGGGTCAGTCCTGACAGAGGAGTACGGCCATGAACAGTCATTCGCTGATTATTGAAAATCCACGTCACCAGGGAAGTGTGCGCAGACTCGTGCAGGGGACGATGACCCTGATGTTGTGGCTGTCATGGTTTTATCTGCTGTTGCCGGTATTTAAACCCGCGCTGACGTTGGTCGGTGTTGACCTGTCGATTATCGGCGTGGCGGCAAAGGAGATCAATTTCGAAATATTTTCGTTGGGTCTGTTGCTGGTTGGCGTCGTGGTGCTGGGTTTCTGGCTGTGGATCCGCTACAACACCCTGCGGCATCGCTTGCACACAGGCAGGCAGAATCCGTGCAACTCCGTTGGCCGCAGTGAGCTGGCGGACTCGTTTGGTATTTGTCCCTTGGCGCTGACTGATTGGCACAGTTCCGATCAGTTGCTTATTCGACTCACCGAGCAGGGGGGGATCCGCTCCGTCGAGGCGGATGCGTTGAAAGTCTACCATTTTTCAGAGGGACAGCCGGCGAACGAGCCCCTGTCGCAGGGTATGATGCTTGCCGTTTCAAAGGCCAGTTAGCCGCCCGCCCGAAGGGGGGTACTGACTTAAGTCTACAGCCATGGATCCAGTAAGTCGCCCGGGTTGAGCACAGCGAAACCCGGGAGTTTATCGTGTCGCCTCCCACGTTTGCGGATTCTCGACTGCGCGGGAATGACGGTATTCCAAGTCCTCAAGCTTGAGTCAGTACCATTCTGGACGCCACCCTTTAAGGTCAAGGGGGGGCTTTATAGGGCTCTCTAATACCATGGTGAGCCAGTTCTCGGCAGGGGACAATATTGCAACTGCCGGTTTCTTCGTCGAAGAGAATAGCGATTTCGCCTTGTTGTAATAACCTTAGCACCTGCTCGGTTTTTTGTGTTAAGGGAATTTCTTCCGCGCCGTAGTCCGTCCCGTCGCGACTGACAAATTCTTCAATGAGGTTGTTCAGGGTTTCCGGGCTGAGCTGTTTGTGGGGGATCAACATGTGAGTGGTCTGCGACGGGAGGATTGGCGCCTATTTAAACGTGTAATGCTTTTCAATATCGGCGGTGATTTCCCACTCGCAGGACATGCCTGCCGGAAAATGCACCAAATCGCCACGGCCGATGGTGACAGGTTTTCCGCCAAGGGGGGTTACAATGGCCTCGCCTTCCAGGATGTAGCAGATTTCTTCGTTATCGTAGTGCCAGTCGAAACGCGAAGCTTCCTTGCTCCAGAGTGGCCATCCATCCACGCCCATGGCATCCAGCTTGGCTGGGGAGACGTGATGTTCAATGTTGATTTGCGGCATGGGTCGATCCATACGTGTTATGGGTGGGGCAGGCAGTATACCGTATTGGGCATTTGCGTTGCTGCTGTTGCGGGTGGCGAATAGGTCTCGTTCGAGGCTTCAAACTTAGTCAGATACGCCGATATACAAGGGTGTAAATATAGCGATATATCGTATTCCATCTCAATCGGGCAACTGGATGACAAGCTTTTCTGACAAGCCTTTTCGGGAGAAGCGACTCTTTCCGCGTATAGTGACTCAGTGTCAGGTACTTTACCGTACAGCCGATTCGCAGGAGTGGAATGTGGCTCGGTTGGTGGATTTTTCGGCGATCGGTATGCGTATCGAATGCGATGAATTGCTATTGCTCGAAACGCCGCTCTCCATTCTAGTAAAGCCTGGCAAGGACAAAGTTATTCCCGCCATCTCGGCGCAGGGGCGGGTGGTGCGCTGCGAGCCCAATGCCGATCTGCGCTACGAAGTCTCCTGCAAGCTGACGAAGGTGGGGCCCGCATGAAGGGTGGGAAAATGGCGCCCCGGAGACGATTCGAACGTCCGACCTGCCGCTTAGGAGGCGGCTGCTCTATCCAGCTGAGCTACCGGGGCATGTTAAAGTGGGAATGAGTTGCTGCGTGCTGGCCGGGTCTGAATCGGATGGCTCGGGATGCAACGTATACCGGTTTATTGGTGGAGCCGAGGAGGATCGAACTCCCGACCTCTGCATTGCGAACGCAGCGCTCTCCCAGCTGAGCTACGGCCCCGTTTGTGGCGGCAAGTTTAACATCGGATTTGGCTACTTATCTACACTCAGTCCTTGACGGCGCTCCACAAACTTAGCAAGTAGCCTGGGTTGAGCGTAGCGAAACCCGGGAATTTATCGTGCGCCTCGCGCGGAGTTTCTCAGGCTCAACCCAGGCGACGTTTCTGCGCAATCCATTGAAATAATAAATTTTTAATCCAGAATCAGGGGACAGACAAAACTTACAAAGCGATGCATGTAGGGTGGGCACGTTTTTTGTGCCCACGCGGTTGACTCAGTCCCCGCCCTTTTGCTCGGGGGACTCTTTCTGTTGCCGTTTGATCAGTGCGATAATTTGCTGGATGTCGTCGTTTTCACGCGCTTTCTCTTCGCTGGCGATTTTCCCCAGAGTGGCTACGGTGAGCCCGAGATGTTTTACATGCCGGCGGCAATAGACGCACATCAGCAAGTGCATGCGGAAGGCGGCCCGCTGCCAGGGGGACAGATCCTGATTCAGATAGTCACTGGCCTGTTCGGTGATTTCACGGCAACTCGGCATCATATTCATTATTTTCATTGTAGGTAAAACTCTTCAATTGCCGCGTGTATGCGATTACGTGCACGGTGCAGCAGTACCCGTCCATTGGACTCGGAAACCTCCAAAACCTTACAAATACTTTCCATGTCCAGTCCCTGCATATCGCGTAAGGTCAGCGCGGCGCGTTGCAGGGGGGGGAGGGCACGGAGGGCAGTGTCGATGCAGGTACGCAGTTCCTGGCTGGCCAGCAGGTCGTCCGGTGTATCAGCATGCCAAACGGTGGGTGGGCTGGCCCAGCGGCCCGAGGCATTGAATCGGTTGGCGCCGGTGTTGGCTTGCTCGCCCGGCGCGTCTTCCAGACTGACGGTGCGGGATTCGTGCCGCAGGCGGGTTTTGGCCGTATTGCTGACGATGCGTAGAATCCAGGTCTTCAGGCTGGAACGCCGCTCAAAACGTGGCAGAGCCCGAATCACGGCCAGCCAGGCCTCCTGGGCGACTTCGTCGGCGATGGCAGGGCCGACAATGGCACGGGCCAGGTGCACCATCAGGCCATGATAGGCAGAGACCACCTGCGTATAGGCGGTTTCATCATGCGCTAGCAATCGGGGAATCAGCTCGTTGTCGCTGGGTAGCTGCTGGTTCAAGGTAACATTTGTCCCGTTTGTGCGTCATGTAGGGGTGCCTGTGCGGCGTGGTAAAGTATTCTGCCTGTCACGCTGGGTGGCTTCAAGCCGTTTGGTGCATTCCTGGCGCAGGGGGGGGCGTAAATGGCCCTCTGATTCTGCCCGATGACCATTCATATTTTAGGTGATTTGCGAGAGAGATATGCTGGAAACCCTGCCATTACTACAACAAACCAAATTTCCCGCCCTGTCACGCGAGGGTGTGACCACGTTACAAGTCAACCTCGGTTATCTGTGCAATCAACAGTGCCTGCATTGTCACGTCAATGCCGGCCCCAAGCGCACGGAATTGATGGACGAGGCGAATATCGACACGGTGCTGGATTATCTGCGCAGCGCGAAGGGCGATGCAAAGATCAGCACGTTGGATCTGACCGGCGGTGCGCCGGAGATGAACTCGCATTTTCGTTTTCTGGTGAGCGAGGCACGCAAACTCGGGGTGCATGTGATAGATCGCTGCAATCTGACGATTCTTGAGGAGCCCGGGTATGAGAGTCTGGGAGAATTTCTGGCCGGACAGCAGGTGGAGGTGGTGGCCTCCATGCCCTGTTATCAGAAGGAGAACGTCGATGACCAGCGTGGCAAGGGGGTGTATGACGTCAGTATTCGTGGTTTGCAGCGCTTGAACCGGTTGGGATACGGTCAGCCCGGCAGCGGGCTGATGCTCAATCTGGTCTACAATCCCGGTGGCCCTTTTTTGCCGCCGGGGCAGGGTGCATTGGAGGCGGATTACAAGCAGCAGCTGCGCACGGTGCATGGTATTGAATTCAATCAACTGCTGACGCTGGCCAATATGCCCATCCAGCGCTTTGGTAGCACGCTGATTTCGCGCGGGCAGTTCGATGAATACATGGCGCTGCTGACGGCCTCGCACAGTGATGCCAACCTTGCCACCGTGATGTGCCGCAGTTTGCTGAGTGTCGATTGGCAAGGTTATGTCTACGACTGCGATTTCAATCAGATGTTGAAACTACCCATCACCCGCGGGATCATCGGGCTGGCCCCGTGCGCGGAAAAGGGCGCAACCCATCTCTCCGATCTGCTGGGCGTCGATCTGGCGGGCGAGTCGATCGTGGTCAGCGGTCACTGCTATGGCTGTACCGCCGGGCAGGGCAGCAGTTGTGGCGGTGCCTTGTCGTGATGATTCGTCTGACACATTTGCGCTGATTATTTGGCGCATGCAGATCTCGATCATCATTCCGGTATTGAATGAGGCACCGGCCATTGCCGTCTGCCTCGGCAGGCTGCAGCTGTATCGGGCGCAGGGTCACGAGATCATCGTCGTCGATGGTGGTAGCCGCGATGGTACGGCAGCGATTGCCAGGCTATTGGCGGATGACGTGCTTGTGTCGCCAGCGGGTCGTGCGCGACAGATGAATCATGGCGCCCAGGCTGCGCAGGGTGATGTGCTGCTGTTCCTGCATGCGGATACACAGCTGCCTGATGCGGCCTGCGAGGCCATTTTTTCCGCGCTGCAAACGGCGGCCCGCTGGGGGCGTTTTGACGTTCGCCTCTCCGGTTCCGCGCCCGGTTTTCGGTTGATCGAATGCATGATGAACCGGCGTTCCCGGATGACCCGAATTGCCACGGGTGATCAGGCCATATTCGTGACAAAAGACCTGTTTCATGCCGTGGGTGGTTTTGATGATATTCCCTTGATGGAGGATATTGCCCTCAGCCGGCGCCTGAAAAAAAGGGCGCCTGCCGCTTGTCTGCGCCAGCGTGTGGTGACCTCCAGCCGGCGCTGGGAGGAGAATGGTATTTTTAGAACCATCCTATTGATGTGGCGGCTGCGTTTCTGTTACTGGCTGGGTGCCGATCCTGCACGCCTGGTTCGGCAGTATTACCGCTGATCCCATGCAGTTTCCCGCAGCACGTATTTTGTTGTTTTGCCGGGCGCCAGTGGCGGGGCAGGTGAAGACGCGGCTGGCTCGTACCATTGGTAATGAAGCGGCGGTTCGCTGGCATCGGGCGCTGGCGGAGCATTGCCTGAAGACCATCGTCCCTGCGCAATTGGCGCCGCTACAGCTGTGGTGCAGCCCGGATATTCACGCGGAGTTTTTTTCCCGCCAGCAGGCCCAATTCCCTCTCACCCTGCATGGCCAGTCCGGCCCCGACCTGGGGGCGAGAATGAGTCATGCCTTTGATGTTGCTCTGGGCGTTGCCGAGTATGCGCTGGTGATTGGTAGCGATTGTCCGGCATTGAGTGCCGATTATCTTTACCAGGCGCTCGCGGCTCTGCGTGATGGGGCGCCAGCGGTGATTGGCCCCGCAGAAGATGGTGGTTATGTCATGCTGGGGCTGCGTCGTAATCATCGCCTGCTATTTGAAGATATGCCCTGGGGAACCGCTGCCGTGTTCAAAAAAACATGCCAGAGAATGGAGGATGGCTATCTTTCCCTGCCGCCACTCTGGGATGTGGACGTTGTCGAGGACTTGCAGCGACTGAAGCAGGAGGCCGCCTGTCTGCCTTTGTCGGACGAGTTGGCGGCTTGCCTTGCCGCGTTTCCCCCTGTCAGTTTTGATAAGTCTAACAATTAATGGATTTTTACTTGATGCCTGCCAGTTGCGGGTTTTCCGGCCGCAGGGTGGGCAGCGCCTACCGATTAGACTCCATCCAGCCGGCAATGGTGGGCAATGCCCACCCTACAAGAACTGAATTTCCGCCTGTGTGGGAACGATATTTTCTGTAGTGATAATATTTTTGCGGGTATGGTCCGTGCCATATAAGGAATTTTCGTTTTTTAATACATGTCTCAAGCCGAAAATCATTTGATGCATATTTTACACGTCAAGTGTCGGCTATCGCGACATTTTACGGCGTGATTCCCGCTGTATTTCAAGCACAAAGCGCTCGATGGTACGTGCTTGTATCTTGTCCAGTTGTTCAAAGCTGCCGCCGACCTGGATGTTGCGACTGGGTTCATGCCGGGTGATACGACGCAGGATGAAACGGCCTTGAACACGCTTTTTATTGGGGAGGGTAATGGTGTAGGCCAGGGCTTGTGTCTTTTTTTCTTCATCGATTGCTGTTTTGGGCGGGAAGCGCACGCACATGCCTGCGGCCGAAATATCCTGCAGTTCACCGTGAAAGGTATTGCCCTGTTCATCTGCCAGTTCAACCTGGATGGACTGTACTGCACTTACCGGGACTCTGAAGATATGGCGGCGCTGGCGATAACGAATGATTTTTGGGAATGGAACCTTGTAGAAAGCAACGCCATTATCGACACCGATTTCGCTGATCTCGAGGATCATCTTGATTTCAATGCCTTCGCGGTGCGCACTTAGTCCGATCTTGCCGGCCGTGCTGAGCTGGGTATGACCCTCACGGGGGTGTAATTCATCAAGCAACAGATAGCCCTGCTCGGGGTTCACTTCGAGCAGGGTGCTATTAAACAGGCGTTTTGCCGAAGGGACGGCAATACTGATAATGCTGTGCTGTTGTTGCAAAGGGCGAAGGATGGCCGTGATACGAGTTGTCGAGGTGACTTCCTCGTACTGTTGTTGGTAGTTATTGCCTTCCGCTTGTTGCTGGGCCATGTATCGAGTGTTTCAGTTAAGCTGCCCTTCAGTGGTCGTCGCCACCCCGCGACGACGGCCTGTATCAGGCAATGGCAATTGACTGCCCCTGCGCGGGACGGTGATCCGATTTTCCACTGTCTTGATAGGTATGTGAAGAAAGTTGTTCATGGTTTTCACCCCGTAAGAGGCTCAATGCCTGTTGCACCTGGGCCTGTGAGGCCTCGAGGATGCGCTGGTTCAGCAGATTTAGTTCATGGCATTGTTTCAGTGCGGCATGCAGGGAGCGCCATTCAGCGACTAGCTGTGGATTCTTGCTGTTGATGATGAAGGCCTCCAGCTGGCGACGGTCAGCGGGTGAGCCGATGATCTTTTCCAGTTCCGGCAGTGATGACAGTTCCTGTTGCTCAAGATCATTGATGTGCTTGAGTTTGGCGTCCATTGCCTGCTCGAAGGCCTGTCGATCATTGCCCTTCAGTGCGTCGCATTCTTGTTGAAGCACCTCCAACATGCGCATGGCATTCTGCTGTTGTATTTCAAGCAGGATGAGTAGCCGATATTCTGCTGTGGAATTGCTCATGGCCTCAGGATGATCTCAGGTTGTTCTCGAACTGGATGAATTTCTCCGCCACACGCAAGGGATTGATTTCATACTCCCCCGCGTCGATTGCCGATTTGAGACTCTGCACGCGTTCCCCATCGATCACGGATTGGGCATTGATCGCCGATTCGACACTCTTCAACTGACTGGCCTGTGGGGTGAGTGTGATGGTGTCCGCCCTGTTTGCCGGTGTTGCCGGTGACAGGGTTTGTGCCGCATTTCCACTGCTGTCCGTGGTGCTCTTTGCACCTCCTCCTGTGCCTTGCGGCTGGGACGGAGGAATCCCTGTGATATCAATTGCCATGGTGATGCTCCTTTGACGCTACTGCTATGACTATCGGCACAGGGTATTGAAACTTAAGGAACTTATGAAGGCATTTCTGGAAGTGCCCTTCATTCGTGAAACACGTTGTTGTCGTTGAGTTACCGGCATTGCCGCGTGGATCGTTGATTTTTCAGGCCTATCGGTACACATATTAACAAGTCGGTATTAATGGATACACCTTGTTGGATCTTCTACCAATAAACAAAGTAGTTTCAATCTTTAACGGTATCCTTCAAGAGTGCCTGGGTAGTATTCATATTGTTGGCGCTACATGTGAACCTGAACGGTTCCGGCTTTGATGGCGATCCCCTCGATGATACGTTTTGAGCGTGTGTTGCGCACGGTGATTCGCTCGCCCCGGGCGGCATTCTGTAATGCCTTGCCCTTACTGCGAACCTGTAAAAAACCTGTATTGGCGAGAATGGTGACATCGTCACCCCGGCGAACCAGTAAGCGTGCCTTCAGCATGCGGGGTGTCAGTGGGGTGCCCGCAGGCAGGGAACGCATCGCCAGTTTGCCGATGATTTCTTCTGTCTGGCGATAATATCCGTGACTGAGTGTTGATATCTCCTGCCGCCGGGCAATGATATCTGCACGGGTGATGGCATCACCCCGACTGATAGGGCGGGAAGTGGTCAGCACATTGCCAAAGACACGGATATTCGCAGGAATGTAAATGGTCCAGGGTTTTCCCCCTGGACATTGCACACCCACGGTCAACTTTCCTTGCAAGTGGCTCCCAGCCGGAACAAAGGCCTGTAGCCCCGTTTCACAGAACCTCAGGCGCAGGCGTGAATCCAGACGGCCAAGATGAATCTCCTGACTGTTACCCGAGTCAAGGGGGATTTGTGATTGCAAAAAATCACGTGCCACCTCATGTAGGGAGGCGAGTGACTGGTATCGGGGGGGCTTGTCAGTGGGGGCGGCGGCCAGGGCCATTGCCGGAAACAAGCTGGCAACGACCGGCAAAAGCAGTCCGCCGGCAAGGATTTGCCACTTTGTGCCACAAGCCTGCCGGGGGGTACCCCTGATAAACGACAAAGAAATAATGCCTGCGATGGTGTTCATATTGTTAAGCCGCTGTTTTATTAAAGTGTATCGAATGGCGATTGTCTTTCTCTGTGATGACCTCTGCCGGGATCTTTGCAGGAACCTTTACAGAATGAAAGCAACAGACGTGCCATGTTGCTCTCCTCAAGAAATCTCCACAGTGTGTCGATAGAGCGGGTACTGAAACACAGGTCGTTAACATTCTGGAGCTGAGTGATGGCTGGAGTACTTGATGGGGTTGATAAACGCACGCAGTTGGTGGGTGAAAACCGGCTTGAATTGCTGTTGTTCCGTCTAGCGACGGAGCAGCTGTATGGCATCAATGTCTTCAAGGTGCAGGAGGTCATTCGCTGTCCGCCGTTGACGCGTGTGCCGAATTCCAATCCAGTGGTGCGGGGTATTGCCAGCATGCGGGGTAAAACCATTCCCGTTTATGACTTGGGCATGGCGCTGGGTTACACACCCATGGATGATATCAGCAATGCCTTCGTGGTGATTGCCGATTATAACCGTACGCTTCAGGGTTATATCGTCAATGGGGTTGACCGCATCGTTAATATGAACTGGGAGGAAATTTTGCCGCCGCCCAGAGGCTCGGGGAATAGCAGCTATCTGACCGCTGTGACCCGCGTCGATAAGCGTCTGGTGGAAATTCTCGATGTGGAGAAGATTCTCGCAGAAGTGGTGGGGACGGTCTCTGAGGTGTCCGACGAAATTATTGAAAACGGCAACGTCGGTGATATCCCGAAGATTCTTGTGGCCGATGATTCCAGTGTCGCGCGTCGTCAAATCACCCGTACCCTTGACCAACTCGGGATTGAGTCCGTGGTGGTGAAAGACGGGTTGGAAGCGCTGCAATATCTGCAAGAATTGTCAAAGCAGCATGATGACCTCTCGACCGAGCTGACGATGGTGATTTCCGATGTGGAAATGCCCAACATGGATGGCTATACGCTGACCACGGAGATTCGTAAGGATTCCCATATGAAAGATCTGTATGTGATCCTGCATACCTCATTGAGCGGTGTTTTCAATCAGGCCCTGGTGGAAAAAGTGGGGGCCGATAAATTTATGCCAAAATTCAATGCCGATGAGTTTGCCGAAACGATTCTTGAAGCCGTCAAGACAGTGAAGGCCAGCAAGGCCGCATAAGGGGTTGTCAAAATGATACTTAACATCCCCTAGCCAAAAAGACCGATGATAGAAAATAGCATGCCCGCCAAGGGCCTCACTAGTGAAGATTACAATGCTTTTCGCACTTTTCTTGAAGATGTGAGCGGCATTGTACTGGGTGACAACAAGCACTATCTGGTGACCAGCCGTCTCACGCGCCTGATGAAAGAGCAGGATATTGAGTCTTTCAGTGTGCTTATGCAGCACATCAAGCGGGATGGCAAGTTGCGGCACCGTATTATGGATGCCATGACGACCAATGAAACGTCCTGGTTTCGTGACAGCTATCCCTTCGATATTCTCAAGGAACAATTACTGCCGGAGTTTGCCAAGAAACAGGCTCGGCAGGTACGTATCTGGTCTGCGGCCAGTTCCAGCGGCCAAGAGGCCTATTCACTGAGCATGATCGTCAGTGAGTATTTTCAGAAGCGACCGGGCAGTCTACCGGCCAATGCTGTGCAGATACTGGGCACGGATATTTCTCCCACAGTGCTTGAGCAGGCCCGCAGTGGTTTTTACGAAGGTGTGGCTGCATCACGAGGGCTGTCGGAGGAGCGTAAGCGACGTTTTTTCAATCAAACAGGAGCTGGCTGGCAGGTCAAGGATGATATCCGTGCGCGCGTCAGTTTCCGGGAACTGAATCTTATGCAGGGTTATGCCGCACTGGGGAAATTCGACATCATCTATTGTCGTAATGTACTGATCTATTTTTCCGCTGACCTGAAGCGGGATATTCTTGCCCGCATGGCGCGTACGTTGAACCCCGGTGGTTTTCTGGTGCTGGGTGGTTCAGAGTCCATTTCCAGTTATTCCGAAGAGTTCGAGCTAGTTCGCTGGCGCAATGGTGTCATCTACAAACTTGCTTGAAAAACAGCATGTAGGGTGGGCACGTTTTATGTGCCCACACAGTTGGTGCATATTCCACGTGGGCATGAAAAGCCTGCCCACCCTACCAGGATGGGTGGGCCTGATT
>JALTPW010000247.1 GCA_026999335.1 Chromatiales bacterium | reverse complement strand
CAACCCAACAGACCGACATCAATCTGCCGTATATCACGGCCGATGCCAGTGGCCCGAAACATCTCAACATCAAGATGACCCGCGCCAAGCTGGAGTCTTTGGTGGAGGATCTCATCGAGCGTTCCATTGCACCTTGCAAGCTGGCGCTGAAGGATGCCGGCCTGTCTGCCAGTGAAGTGGACGACGTGATCCTGGTCGGTGGTCAGACCCGCATGCCCAAGGTACAGGAGAAGGTGAAGGAATTCTTCGGCCGCGAGCCGCGCAAGGATGTCAATCCCGATGAAGCCGTGGCTGTCGGCGCCGCCATTCAGGGCGGTGTGCTGGGCGGCGAAGTGAAGGACGTACTGCTGCTCGACGTCACCCCGCTGAGCCTCGGTATCGAGACCATGGGCGGTGTGATGACCAAGCTCATCGAAAAAAACACGACCATTCCGACCAAGGCGAATCAGGTTTTCTCCACCGCCGAAGACAATCAGACTGCGGTCACCGTGCATGTGTTGCAGGGTGAGCGTGAAATGGCCTCGGCCAACAAGTCGCTGGGCCGTTTCGATCTGTCCGATATTCCGCCCTCGCCACGTGGCGTTCCACAGATCGAGGTCACCTTCGACATCGACGCCAACGGCATCCTCCACGTGTCGGCCAAAGACAAGGCTACCGGCAAGGAACAGTCCATCGTCATCAAGGCCTCCAGTGGCTTGAGCGATGAAGAAGTCGAACAGATGGTCAAGGACGCCGAGGCCCATGCCGAGGATGATCGCAAGTTCCACGAACTGGTGGATGCACGCAATCAAGCCGAAAACCTGATTCACGCCACCAAAAAATCCATGGACGAGCTGGGTGACAAGATGGAAGCCGGCGAAAAGGAGGCCATCGAGGCCGCCATCAAGGATCTGGAAGAGGCCCTCAAGGGCGACGACAAGGATGCCATTGAGGCCAAGACCAAGGTGCTCGTTGAGGCCTCTGGTAAAATGGCCGAGCGGGTCTACGCGCAGCAGGGTGAAGGTGCCCAGGCTGCGGGGGCTGGCGCCGCCGGCGCGGGAGCCGATGATGCCGGCAGCCAGTCGACTGCCGGCAAGGACGATGTCGTCGATGCCGAGTTCGAGGAGGTCAAAGACGACAAGAAGTGATCTCGCCGGTGGCCTGAAGATCGCTGTGTACGGCAAGACGCGACAGCGGGGTTTTCCCGCCTGTCGCGTTACGCCGTTTAAGGGAAATTATTCAAAACTGTTTATAACTAACTGTAGTTAAAAAATAATATGTCCAAACGTGATTACTACGTAGTACTCGGTGTGGAGCGCAATGCTACCGAGATCGAGCTGAAAAAGGCCTTCAAACGGCAGGCCATGAAGCATCACCCGGACCGCAATCCCGACAATACCGAGGCGGTGGAAAAGTTCAAGGAGGCCAAGGAAGCCTACGAGGTGCTTTCCGATGCTCAGAAGCGCGCGGCTTATGACCAGTTTGGTCATGCCGGCGTGGATGCAGGGATGGGTGGCGGCGGGCCGGGTGCGGCCGATGGTGGCAGTTTCAGCGACATCTTCGGCGATGTGTTTGGGGATATCTTCGGCGGCAGCCGGGGTGGTGGTGGGCAGCAACGAACCCGCCGTGGCGCTGACCTGCGTTATCACCTGGAATTGACCCTGGAAGAGGCCGTACGCGGTACCACGGTCAAGATCCGTGTACCCACCTCTGTGAGCTGTTCCAGCTGTGGCGGTAACGGTGCCAAGAAGGGCTCTTCGCCGACCACCTGCACCACCTGTGGCGGTGTCGGTCAAGTGCGTATGCAACAGGGCTTTTTCTCCCTGCAGCAGACCTGCCCGCAGTGTCACGGCAGCGGACAAATGATCAAGGATCCCTGCACCACCTGCCACGGTCAGGGCCGCGTTGAAGAGCAGAAAACCCTCTCGGTGAAAGTACCGGCGGGGGTGGACAATGGTGATCGTATTCGCCTGGCCGGCGAAGGCGAAGCCGGGGGGCGCGGTGCGCCGGCAGGCGATTTGTATGTGCAGATCAGCGTCAAGGAACATCCCATTTTCGTGCGCGAAGAGAGTGACCTCTACTGCGAGGTGCCTATCAGCTTCGTTACCGCGGCGCTGGGTGGTGAGCTGGAGGTGCCGACCCTGGATGGTCGGGTCAAGCTGAAAATCCCTGCCGAAACGCAGAGCGGACGCCTGTTCAAGTTACGCGGCAAGGGCGTGAAATCAGTGCGTGGGGGCACGGTGGGCGACTTACTCTGCCGGGTGCTGATCGAAACGCCGGTCAACCTGAACCAAAAACAGAAAGACCTGCTGCGTGAACTCGATAGCACGATGTCGAGCAGCAGCACCCATCGCCCGAAGGAACATTCGTGGCTTGATGGGGTGAAAAAATTCTTTGAAGACATAAAGTTATAAGGAATAAATAAAGTAAGTTATTAACCTGTTGGGAGTGCTGTCATGGGCGGGGGAGGAGGGCCGAGCGTCAGTCGGCGTCGCGAGTGTCGATATTTTCCGGCCACCTTGCTGGCCGTCCTGTTCTGTTGGAGTATCGCGGGTGTGACCTGCGCGGCCGATGAGGACGAGGCGCTGCGTTTCCCTGGTGATCCGTCGGATCACAAGCTGGTTTACCAGTTCAATAAGGCCGACGAGGCCTATCAGAAAGCGGTGCTGTTTTCCGTCGGCGCCATGCTGCGCAAATACGGCGACAACATCCATATCGTGGTGGTAGCCATCGGCCCGGGTCTGCACATCCTGGCAAAGGAACCTCGGCGGCCGGTGAGTGAGGAAACCCGTCAGCGTGTGTCCAGCCTGAGTCAGTACGGGGTGGAATTCCATGCTTGTGGTAACACCATGCAGGCATTGGGTTGGGAAGCGAAAGACATGCAGCCCTTTGTCCGCGTCGTGGAAGTGGGGGCGTCGGATCTGATGGAATTGCAGCAAGACGGGTACGCCTATATCAGTTGGTAATCTTTGCGAAGACGGCTGTGTATGGGCAAGGCCCACCCTACCTAGAAAACACTTCGGGAGAGACATGATCAAAGTAGCCATTACCGGCGCAGCCGGGCGTATGGGCAAGACCCTGCTGGAGGCCGTGCAGCAAACGGAAGGCGCCACGGTTACCGCAGCCATCGAACGGGCTGGCAGTACACTGGTGGGCAGCGACGCCGGCGAGCTGGCGGGTATCGGCAGACTGGGCGTGGCCGTGGTGAATGATTTGCAGTCGGCCGGCGAGTTCGATGTGCTGATCGACTTCACCCTGCCCGAAGTCACCATGGGCAATCTGGCCGTATGCCGGGCGCGCGGTGCCGCCATGGTCATCGGCACCACCGGCCTCACGGACGCGCAGAAGGCCGAGCTGGCCGATGCGGCGCAGGAGATCGGCATCGTCTTCGCTCCCAACATGAGCGTGGGCGTGAATCTGTGCCTCAAGCTGCTGGAGATGGCGGCGAAGGTGCTGGGCGACAAGGTGGATATCGAGATTATCGAGGCACATCACCGCCACAAGGTCGATGCCCCCTCTGGCACCGCCCTGCGTATGGGCGAGGTGGTAGCCGAGACCCTGGGCCGTGATCTAAAAGAGTGTGCGGTTTACGGCCGTGAAGGCCGCACTGGCGAGCGTGATCGCAAGACCATTGGTTTCGAGACTATCCGCGCCGGGGACATCGTCGGCGAGCACACGGTGATGTTCGCCGATATCGGCGAGCGGGTGGAGATCACCCACAAGGCTTCGTCGCGCATGACCTTTGCTAGCGGTGCGGTGCGTGCGGCCCTGTGGCTCAAGGGACGCGAAGCAGGTTTATACGATATGCAGAATGTGCTCGACCTGTAGTCAGAAATTCCTAATGAAGTATTGTTTTACTGAAATTTTTACGAGGAAGGGTGTCACTCAGGACGGTGCTTCCTGACGTGGGTAGAGTGATCTTTACAAGCACTCAGGACAGAGAAGGAAAGATATGTAGTGGTTTTTCCTATATCAACCAGTTATTTCGGTGATAGGCTGGAGTTACCCTTGGGATGTCACTGCTCGATTGTAAGGGAAGTCGAGGCAATGTCATTAAGTTAAGTCTGACACCCTACTTATTGTCGGTTGATGGTGACGCAGGAATCCCAACATTGTTGGTTTCGTAAGCTCACCACCAACCTACAAAACAGCCCGTAGCGTGCGCCATGCGCACGATGGCCTCTGGATATGGAAGCTGCTCAATGACGGGGTGGCGCATGATCAAATCCGAAATCATGGCCATGCGCCACGCCGAAGGGGCTGTTTTTACACGTAGGTGATCAACGAAAGGACGGCGCCCTGGGGATCCTGAATCACGCAAAAGCGACCAACATTTGGAATATCCCGTGGCGGCACCAGTACCTTGCCACCCAGCGTCTCCGCCTTGCCCGCCTGGGCGTCAACATCTTCTACGGTGACATAGCTACCCCACATTGCCGGCATGCTGGCCGCTTCCGGCGGTGTCGCCATCATGCCAGCGACTTCCTGCCCACCGGCCTTCAGCATGGTGTAGGTCGTATCCCCCGAGGGCAGGTCGTCCATGCTCCAGCCCAGTAGTTCAGCGTAAAACGCCTTTGCCCCATCGACATCCGTGGTGGTGAGTTCATTCCAGCTGAACGCGCCAGGTTGTTTCATTGTATCGCTCATGACAGTCCTCTTTTGTATTTGAGTAAGCATGAGTCTAACAACCCCCTGCTGACAGCATAGTGTCAGTAGTTGTTGTGTGCTTTATTATATCTCTCGTTTACAAGGTTAAAGCCACCGCCTTTAGGCGGTCAGATTTATTTTCCATTAACTTGGTCAAAACCATCGTCTTTAGACGATGACTTTGATTTTCATGTTTTGACTCATGCGCGCTGATGACGGTGCGAGGTTGATAACTTTAGCCATCAGCACCGAATGCGCTAACCCACCTACTTTAGTGGGTGGTAGTTTAGTATTGGTGGTCGGTTGCACGGATTGTTGAAGATCGTGTGGAAGATGATTTCAGTCGTCTGTGTAGGATGCTGGTGAGCGGTAGCGAACCGTATCGTTCGAGTGTTGATTGAGTCCAGTAAGGCACGTTTTGTGTGCCCTACACGATTATTCATGTGCATGTGGCGTGA
>JALTPW010000246.1 GCA_026999335.1 Chromatiales bacterium | reverse complement strand
ATTAAGTATGTGAGTAAGAAATCATTAAGCGAAAAAATAGGGTTTCAAGTACAACGGATGGTCGATAAATTGCAATATGGCTGAGCTTTCTGAGTAGCTGCCTAGTTAATATCAACAATGCAATTTGACTCATCATAAGAAGGATTAATTGGTATAAATGTTAATAAGTTTTAGAGGTGAATAATATTGCAAGCGGTCGTTAAAAAGTGGTTCAAAGAAAAAGAGTATGGGTTTCTTGGTAATGGGTCCGGTTCGGACATAATGATACGTAAGTCCGATCTTGTACGTTGTCAGTATTTAAAGCCTGGAACAACCGTTGAGTTTGAATGCCATCCTATTAAAAATGGCTTAATAGCTAAAAAGGTAACGCTCATACGACAAAATAAAGGCGGGCAGGGGTCAAATGGCAACCGTAATAAAAGTAGCAAGCCTAAATTTATAGGGGTTATGACTTAGTTGGAATAAATGTCTTCGCTAGGGCCTTTAGGGACCTTCGAGATGGAAGCCGTGAATAGCTGCTCAGAATTGAGGCCACCGCCCTCGAATCAACGGGAGCCGTAAGGCACTGTGTAAGATCCGGGGCCGACGACAGTAATCCTGTACTTCGCTATGCCTCCTGACCCTTATCCCTTTCCCTTTATCCAACAGTCTGCAATACAGCAGCCGCAGCAACGTTATCCTCTGGCAAACACAAGCAAACCATTGGCCGGTATATGCAGCGAGGCGGATGCCGGTAGTCCATGCAGACCGTTACTGGAAGCGTAAACACTTCCGCCATTGCCCGTTACCCTGGGATTCACCCAGTGGTCGTAGACATCGCTGTTGAATATCTCTCGCCAGTGACCGGCTGCAGGGAAACCGACCCGGTAGTCGTGGTAGCTGTTTTCGCTGAGGCTGGCGATGACCACCACATCATGCCCTTCGCCGGGCACCCAGCGCAGGAAGGCCAGCACTCGATTTGCGTTGTGTACATGGAACACATTCAGGCCAGTACCGTTCAGGCCAGTCCGGTTTCGCCGGAGGGTGATCAGTTCACGTGAGAAACGCAGGAAATCGGCCATGGATCGGTCGCTTGTCAGCCCGTCCCACCAGATCTGGAAGGCGCTGCCGGGTTCGTCGTGCCACTGTTTGTCTTCCAGAAACTCCTGACCCATGAAGATATGGGGAATGCCCGGGGCGGTGAGCGTCAGGGCCAGGGTGACACGGGAGCGGCTGCGGGCATACCAGGAACGGCTGTCGCTGCCGTCGGCCAGGCGGGCGATGCGCTGGCCGCGGCCGCGGTAGACGATGTCGTGATTCTCGCTACACTGCACGGCGCGCCAGTTGTCCGTCAGCTTGGGGCTGCCCAGCTTGCGGGCGATACGGTCCATGTTGACAAAGGCGCTACTACCCGCCGCTGCCTCGCGAATGGCGTCACGCAACGCCTCGCGCAGGCCGTCGTTCTGGATGGCGTCGAAACCACTGCCACCAGC
>JALTPW010000245.1 GCA_026999335.1 Chromatiales bacterium | reverse complement strand
GGCTGAGTACCAAGTGGAGATCGATCCGGAAAAACTAACGGCTTACGGACTCACGTTCAGCGATGTCGCCAGCACTTTATCAGCGAGCAATGTCCTGCAGGCAGTCGGTCGGCTCGAAGACCATTACAAGCTCTATCTGTTGCTGTCCGACACCCGCATCCATTCGCTCGAGGATATCAAGGGAACCATACTGCGCAGTGGCAGCAAGGGACTTGTACGTCTGGATGACATTGCCAACGTGGAGGCAGCCACCGCGCCACAGTGGCTGCGGGTGACCGCCGACGGACACGACGCCGTGCTAATGCAGATATACCAGCAACCCGGTGGCAATACGGTGCAGGTTGTCAACGCCATCAAGCAGCGTCTGGCGCAGTATCAGGACAAACTGCCAAAAGAGGTGCATATCACCAACTGGTATGATCAAAGCGAACTCATCATCGAGTCGGCCAGAAGCGTGCGCGATGCCATCACCATTGGCGTTGGCCTGGCCGCATTGGTCCTGCTGCTGTTTTTGCGCAGCCTGAAGATCACCCTGGTGGGTATCCTGCTGGTTCCGGCGGTGCTGGCCACTACTGTATTGCTACTCAAACTACTGAACATGAGCTTCAATATCATGACACTGGGCGGCATGGCAGCAGCAGTGGGCCTGATCGTGGATGACGCCATCGTCATGATCGAACATATCGTCCGCCGCCTGCGTGAGCGCGGCGAGGATGTTACGCTCAATATTCGTGATGCGGCCGTTGAGTTCACCCCGCCCCTGGCTGGATCTTCCGCAGCAACGATCATTATCTTCGCCCCCCTGGCCTTTCTCAGTGGAGTGACCGGTGCGTTTTTCAAGGCCCTGTCCTTCACCATGGCCAGCGGCCTTTTCATCTCTTTTCTGCTCGCCTGGCTGGCCATTCCGCTCCTGGCTGAACACCTGTTGAGACGCTCGGATGCCGAGCGCGAAGACATCGGCCCGCTCTTCAACTACCTGCTGGAAAAATACCAGCAGCTCATGCAGAAACTGATGCGCACCCCCTGGCTGGTACTAATCGGCATCGTTCCCCTGCTGCTGATGGGCTATGTTGCCTACAAGCAGATTGGTTCCGGATTCATGCCGCACATGGATGAAGGGGGCTTCATCCTGGATTACCGGGCACCAGCCGGCACCTCGCTGACAGAAACAGATCGTCTGCTCCGGCAAGTGGAAAGCATTCTGCAAACAAATTCTGCCGTCGATACCTATTCACGACGTACCGGAGCACAACTGGGTGGCGGGCTCACCGAAGCAAATGAAGGTGATTTCTTTGTACGCCTCAAGCCACTTCCTCGCCCCCCTATCGATCAGGTAATGGGCGAGATCCGTACCCGGATCGAAAACCAGGTGCCCGGACTCGAAGTGGAAATGGCGCTGCTGATGGAGGATCTGATTGGCGATCTGACTGCGGTTCCACAACCGATCGAAATCAAGCTCTTCGGTGACAATCTCAACGAACTCATGCAGACCGCTCCCCGAGTTGCGGAAGCAATCAGCGGGATCACCGGCGTGGTCGATGTCAAGGACGGTATCGTGTTGGCAGGCGACGCTATCAACATCGTTGTCGACCGGGACAAGGCCGCCCTGGAGGGCATCGACCCCGATGGGGTCACCCAACAACTGGAAGCCTGGTTCAGCGGGCTGGTGACCACCCGGGTGCAACAAAAGCTCAAGCTGGTTGGGGTGCGAGTGTGGGTTCCAGATTCGGCGCGTAACCGTGTAAATGCTATTGAACAGATCTGGCTGCGCGCCCCGGATGGACATCGCTTTCCCCTCAAACGCATTGCCCGTGTTGAAAAGGTGACCGGACAACCCCAAATCACTCGTGACAATCTCAAGCGCATGGTGGCGGTCACCGGGCGCATCAGCGATCGCGATCTGGGATCCACCATCCGTGACGTGAAAGCTGCAGTGGCACAGCCGGGTCTGTTACCCGCTGATATGTTCTATGAGCTTGGGGGGCTGTACCAACAGCAACAGATCGCGTTCCGCGGCCTGATTGGCGTATTCATTGCCGCCCTGGCCCTGGTATTCCTGCTCCTTCTGTTTCTATATGAACGGTTCACGGCGGCCGTCGCCATCCTGGCGTCTCCCCTGTTGGCCATGACCGCCGTCTTCACCGGTCTGTGGCTTACTGGCATCGAATTAAATATTACTGCCATGATGGGCATGACCATGATTGTGGGCATCGTTACCGAGGTGTCAATTTTCTATTTTTCTGAATATCACGACTTGCTAAGCAAGAACTTTACACAGGAAAGTGCGCTGATTATCGCCGGTCGCAACCGGTTGCGACCCATCGCCATGACCACGCTGGCCGCCATCCTCGCCCTCTTGCCACTCGCGTTGGCGCTGGGTCAGGGATCTGCGATGCAGCAGCCTCTGGCAGTGGCCATTATTTCCGGACTGCTGATTCAAATCCCCTTGGTCATCATCGTGATGCCACTGGTATACAAGCTTCTTGCGCACATCAAGACATGAATTGCAATTCGACACACAGCCCCGGGTGAAGGTCTTTCAGTTCCAGATGCACCTTGTGCAGATCGGCCACGGCCTTGACCAGACTCAGGCCCAGGCCATTGCCTGGCGTACTGCGGTCTGATTCCAACCGCACAAAACGTTCGAATACCTTTTGCCGCTGATCCGCGGGGATGCCGGGCCCATTGTCACACAGGGAAACAACAATCCGATTGGTATTCATGAGCGCTTTCAGAGCAATGACACCATCATCACCAGTATACTTGATAGCGTTATCCAGCAGGTTGCTGATAGCCTGCGCCAGCAGATGCCGACTCCCCTGGACAGTCAACCCGGATTCGATCTGCAATTCCAAGTGCTTGTGCCGAGCTTCTGCATCATCCTGATATAGTTCACCCAACTCGACGAGCAATCCTGACAGGTCGACTGTTCCCCACTGGCCACGAAAACTGCCAGCTTCCGCCTGGGCTATTTCCAACAGTGCAGTAAATGTTGCCATCAACTCGTTCGAGTCCGTGAGCGTTTCTCGAAGAACACGGCGATATTCCCCAGGTTCACGAGCCTCCATCAAAGTCACTTCGATACGGTTACGGACCCTGGCCAGCGGTCGGCGCAAATCATGGGCAATATTGTCTGTAACCTGGCGCATACCCATCAGCAGTTTTTCAATCCGCTCCAGCATCATATTGAGATGCTTGGCGAGTTCATCAAACTCGTCATCCTGCCCGCTCAGGGTAATTCGCCTGGATAAGTTTCCCTGACTTACCTGCCTGGCGATGGCATTGATCGCGTCTATGCGCAACAACAGCTCTCGCCCCAGGAGCCATCCCATTGTCAACGCCAACCCGATTGAAACAGCCAGAATAGCCGCCATGGTACCCAGTATAAATTCCTGCAAATCCTCGGCTTGGCGCACGCTCTGTGCCACGAGCAGACGCTCACCACCCGATAATCTCGTGGCGACCATCGGCCAGTATCCGTCCTTGTCCGGCATTCGTAGTGGTATCAGATCATCCTCAATCCAGACGTTTCGCACTTGCTTGTCGGCCACGAAACCCGGCGGCCAGTCAAGCAGGCCGCCCGCCAGTTTCTGCCCATCAGTACCCAGTAGAAGATAAAAGCGCCGGTTTTCACTCCCGGAATATCGTTCTGCCTGGATAGCATCGATCAAATGCTTTCTTCCTGATCTTCGATCGATTTCGGTCAGCCGCTCCAACTCCTGCTTCAACCCCACTGCCAACTGGGCATCAACGTAGCGGCTGGTCGCCCAGTAGAGCACCCCAAGGCCAACGGTAACCAACAACGCATAGAGCAACGCATACCGCAGTGCCAACCTGATCGCTGTGGTATGAAACAACCTATGCAGATTCATCGAGCTTGTATCCAACACCACGAATTGTGTGCAGCAGCGACCGGGAAAATCCTTTGTCGATCTTGGCACGCAGACGGCTGATTTGAGTATCAATAACGCTGGTCCTGGGATCGAATTGAAAGTCCCAGACCTGCTCCAGCAACATGGTTCGGGTAATAACCTGGCCGGCATGTCTCATCAAATATTCCAACAAGCGAAGCTCCTTGGGTTGCAAATGGATCACCCGCCCTGCACGTACCACCTTGTGCTTAACGAGATCCAGTTCCAGATCGGCAACCCGAAGATGGCCAGAATCATCCCTCTCCCTACCCCGTCGGACCAACGCATCAAGTCTTGCAAGAAGCTCGACAAAGGCATAAGGCTTGACCAGGTAATCATCCCCTCCGGCCCTCAATCCATCCACCCTGTCATCGACCTCCCCAAGCGCACTCAGCACCAGCACAGGAGTCTTGTTCTTGTCTGCTCGCAGCATACGAATGATGGAGAGGCCATCCCGCTTGGGCAACATGCGATCCACAACTAAAACATCATATTTCCCTGTCAAGGCCAGGTGCAGACCATCCTCACCATCGGCAGCATAATCGACGATATGGCCGCTCTCCGCGAGCCCTTTTTCCAGGTACTTTGCGGCACTTTGGTCATCCTCAATCAATAGAATGCGCATTGGTTGATTATACGTCGTGTCAAAACGGAAAGATCTTACGATACGGAAATATAGAGCTTACCAACGAGGTTACTGATTATGCGACATAAAATGGTTCATCAGACAAATGTGCGCATGGTTTTAGGTAGAGGGAGGTCGGCCACGCAGTGACAGAAGTTCCGGCTATAGCTCTTGGCGGTCCGGAGCCCATAGGCCTTGTGGCCGATCTCCTTCGTCTTGTTCAGTCCTTCCACGGCACCATTGTGGACAGGCATGCGGAAATGGTTCACCAGGTCATCCTGGTGGCATCGGAGCACCCCGACACACTTCCGCTGGGCTTTGAGGCGGGAACGAGTTGGTCACGCTGGAATCTGTTTCTGGGCAACGACCAAAAAAACCGGATACAGCTTTCCGTTCCTCTCCATCGTGTGAGCGGTGATGAATCGTATGGAATCGAACCCTTCCTGTTTCAGAAGTGATCCCAGCTCCCGGCGCTCGAAACCGAAGTGGTATATCCCTTCGGTACCCGGTGGATGGAAATCCCCTTCCTCGCTGTCGAGATCGGCCAGGG
>JALTPW010000244.1 GCA_026999335.1 Chromatiales bacterium | reverse complement strand
GAGAAGTGGTGGCACCCTATGTGGCGGAGATGGTGCGTAGTGAGATGGTTTCCCGCTATGGTGACAATGCCTATTCCAAGGGCTTCCGGGTGATCACCAGCATAAACTCGGCCATGCAGGCGGCGGCTAATGCCGCCCAGCGTGAGGCCTTGCTGGCCTATGATGCGCGGCATGGCTACCGCGGCCCGCTGGCACGGGTCGAACTGGGCGAAGAGGATGAGGATACGGAAGAGCAATGGGCGGAAGTGCTGAAGCCCTACCGGGAAGTCAATGGTTTGTTGCCAGTGCTGGTGCTGTCGGTAGAGGGGCAGTCCGCCAAGGTCTACGAGCCGCGCCGGGGTATCGTGTCGATCGACTGGGTCGGCCTGTCGTGGGCCGCACCAGCGCTGCCGGGTGGCCGAACCGGTAAGGTGCCGGAACAGGCCGCTGATATCCTTGCCCGTGGTGATGTGATTCGCATTGCCGAACGCGGTAAAAAGGATGAATGGCATCTGGTGCAGGTGCCCACGGTGGAGGGCGCGCTGGTGTCTGTCAGCCCCCATGACGGGGCCATTCGAGCCCTGGTGGGTGGGTTTCATTTCAGCGCCAGCAAATTCAACCGTATTACCCAGGCTAAACGCCAGCCGGGCTCTAACTTCAAACCGTTTATCTATTCCGCAGGACTGGAAAAAGGCTTCACGCCGGCGAGCCTGATCAACGATGCCCCGGTGGTGTTCGAGGATGTCGGTCTGGAGGCCACCTGGCGACCGGAGAACTATAGCGGTCGCGTGTTCGGCCCCACCCGTCTGCGCGAGGCGCTGGTGAAGTCACGCAACCTGGTTTCCATCCGTCTGCTGCGTGCGATGGGCATTTCCCATGCGATCAACTACGTCAGCCGCTTTGGTTTTGACAGGTCAGGTCTGCCGCGTGACCTGTCACTGGCGCTGGGTAGCGGTGCCGTGACGCCGCTGGAGATCGTCACGGGTTATGCGGTGTTTGCCAATAACGGCTTCCACGTCAGCCCCTGGTTCATTGAGCGCATCGAAGATCCGGATGGTGAGGTGCTGTACCAGGCGGCGCCGGCCACCGTGTGCAGGTACTGTGAGATAACGGATGCAGAGCGTGCTGTGCAGATGACCTTTGTCGGACCGCCCCGGCGTGACGAACAAATACCGGTCAATATTGCCCCCCGCGTGGCCACAGCGCAGAACGTCTACCTGATGCGCAGTATGATGCGTGATGTGATTCAGCGTGGCACGGCACGGCGTGCGCGGGTGTTGCAACGTGCGGATCTGGCGGGCAAGACGGGAACCACCAATGATCAGCATGACGCCTGGTTTTCGGGCTTTAGCTCGGATCTGGCGACTACGGTGTGGGTGGGTTTCGACCGTCCGCAGCCGCTGGGTGACCGGGAAACGGGGGGCCGTGCCGCACTGCCCATGTGGATTGACTATATGCGCGAGGCACTAAAAGGGCTGCCGCCGCAGCCGCTGGAACGTCCCCCGGGGCTGGTCACCGTGCGTATCGATCCAAAAAGCGGACTGTTGGCGCCGGCCGGTCATCCCCAGGCGATCTTCGAAACCTTCCGCGTGGAAAATGTGCCGGCGCCGTTGGACGAAGAGGCGATGGCTCCGTATCGGCAGAGAGCCGACAGGCTGACCCCCCGTTCCGCTGCGGACGAAGTGCCGGAGGAGTTATTTTAGGCTTGAGGGGACTTCAGGCCTAACGTGGTTTAGGTTCCAGTTCCATGTTCAGCAGGCCGGCCTGCGGCCCCATGACGGCCGGGTCATCCGCTTCCTCCTTCATTTTCAGACTCGGATCAACTTCAGCCTTGCCTTCCGAGAGGCTGATCTTCAGGCGCAGGTTGTTCTGCGAATCGGCATTGCGCAGGGCCTCCTCCAGGGATATCAGGCCGTCCTTGTAGAGCTTGAACAGGGCCTGATCGAAGGTCTGCATGCCCAGATTGGTGGATTTTTCCATGATCTCCTTGATGGTATGGATCTCGCCCTTGAGAATCAGGTCCTGTATCAATGGCGTCCCCAGCAGCACCTCCACCGCCACCGTGCGTTTGCTGTCCAGCGTGGGAATCAGGCGCTGTGAAATAAAGGCGCGCACATTGAGCGACAAATCCATCAGCAGTTGACTGCGCCGATCATCGGGAAAAAAGTTGATGATGCGATCCAGCGCCTGGTTGGCGTTGTTGGCGTGCAGGGTGGAAATGGCCAAATGGCCGGTCTCGGCGAAGGCAATGGCGTGTTCCATGGTCTCGCGGTCGCGGATCTCGCCGATCAGGATGACATCGGGTGCCTGGCGCAGGGTGTTGACCAGGGCATCTTCATAGCTGTCTGTGTCCAGTCCCACTTCGCGTTGATTGATAATGGACTTTTTGTGGTTATGGATGAACTCGATGGGATCCTCGATGGTAATGATGTGCCCCGCACTATTGGTGTTGCGGTAGTCGATCAGGGCCGCCAGTGAGGTGGACTTGCCTGAACCGGTGCCACCGACGAACAGCACCAGACCACGTTTCTGCATGACGATCTTTTTCAGAATCGGTGGCAGGCCCAGTTCTTCAGAACTGGGGATCTGCGTCTTGATGTGACGCACCACCATCGCTACCTGATTGCGTTGCTTGAAGATGTTGACGCGGAAGCGGCCCAGGCCCGATTCTGAATGGGCCAGATTCATCTCCGGCTTGATCTCGAACAGGGTGATCTGTTCTTCGCTCATCAGGCTGTACGCCAGTTCCTTGACCTGTCCGGAGGGCAGGGTGGTTTTTTCCAGCGGTTTGAGCATGCCAAAAATCTTTGCGCTCACTGGCGCGCCGACTGTGAAATAGAGGTCGGAGGCCTCATACTTCACCATCAGTTTCAGATAATCCAGGATCTGCATTTGAAAGGCCCTGCGGTTGAACCTGAATGCACGGATTCAGGTTGAATAAGTAAGTTCACTTGATGCCTTTCAGATATCGGTTCAGTGAGCCTATCCTTTAAGGCGTGGACAGTAGAAGGGCCAGTGAATGAGCCATATCGACATTGATGCACATCTGCGCACAGTACCTGCGGCGTTGCGCGATGAGCTGGCCGCGCACTGGACGGCTTTCACCGAAACGCTCAAGGAAAGCCACGCCACGCTGTCCATCGATTCCGCACTGCTGCCCGAATTGTGCCGTGTGTGGGCCTGTAGCGACTTCGTCGCCCGCCATTGCACGCGCGATCCGGCCTTGCTGCTTGGCCTGCTCGACAGTGGCGACCTGCATCGGGCCTACGCTGCCGACACTCTGGCCGGCCGTGTGCAGGCGGCGCTGGCCGGTTGTGCCAATGCCGACCAGCTCGGTGCCGCCCTGCGCCGCCTGCGTCGCCGCGAAATGCTGCGCATCGCCTGGCGCGACATCGCCGGCCATGCCGACCTGTGGCAGACCACCACCGACCTCTCGGCCCTGGCCGAGGCCTGCATCCGCGGTGCCTTGGCCCGCCTGCAGGACTGGCTGCAGGCCGAGTGGGGTGTGCCTACCGGCGCCAATAGTGGCCAGCCGCAGCAACTGGTGGTGCTCGGCATGGGCAAGCTGGGTGCGGGCGAGCTGAATTTTTCCTCCGATATCGACCTTATCTTCGCCTATGCCGAAAGCGGGGAAACACAAGGTGTGCCGCGTACGCGCAGCAACGAGGAGTTTTTTATCCGCCTGGGCCGCGAGTTGATCCGCGCCCTCGATGAAAATACCGCCGAGGGTTTTGTGTTCCGCGTCGACATGCGCTTGCGGCCCTTCGGTGGCAGCGGCGCGCTGGCGCTGAACTTCGAGGCCATGGAGAACTATTATCAGGTGCATGGCCGCGACTGGGAGCGCTACGCCCTGATCAAGGCGCGCCCGGTGGCCGGTCGTTGCGAAGATGGCGAACGCCTGCTGGGCCTGCTGCACCCCTTTATTTACCGGCGTTATCTCGACTATGGCGCCTTCGCCGCCCTGCGCGAGATGAAGGCCATGGTGGCCGCCGAGGTGCAGCGCAAGGGTATGGCCGACAACGTCAAGCTGGGTGCCGGCGGCATCCGTGAAGTGGAATTCATCGGTCAGGCCTTTCAGCTGATTCGTGGTGGCCGTGAGCCGGCCCTGCAACGGCGTGAAATCCGCCGTGTGTTGGCGTGGCTGGCCGGGCAGGACTACCTGCCGCGCTACGTGGTCGAGCAATTGCTCGACGCCTATGTGTTCCTGCGCGACAGCGAACACCGCTTGCAGGAATACCGTGACCAGCAGACCCACTGCCTGCCAGCGGATGAGGCCGCGCGCCAACGTCTCGCCTACAGTATGGGCTGCGAGACCTGGGACGATTTCATCCCCGTGCTGCGCGGCCATATGGCGCGGGTGCACAGCCACTTCGAGCAGGTCTTCGATGCACCGCAGACCGGTGATGGCAAGGCTGCTCTGGACGCCCTATGGCAGGGGGCGCTGGACGACGATGCTGCTCAGACGGCGTTGCGCGAGGCCGGTTTCGACGACACCGGGGCCGTGTTGCGGCAGCTCAGCGCACTGCGTGACAGTTCACGCTACCACGCCCTGCATTGCACTGGTCGTGAGCGGCTGGATCGATTGATGCCGCTGTTGCTGGGTGCGGCGGGGGCCCACGACGAGGCCGACGTGGTGGTGCAGCGGCTGTTGAAACTGGTCGAGGCCGTGGCCCGCCGCAGTGCCTATCTGGCCCTGTTGGTGGAACACCCGCTGGCCCTGTCGCAACTGGTACGCCTGTGTGCAGCCAGCCCGTGGATTGCGGTAAGGCTGGTGCAGTACCCCCTGCTGCTGGACGAACTGCTGGACGCGCGCAGCCTGTATGCGCCGGCCGGCCGTGACGAGTTGGCCGCCGAGTTGCAATGCCGTCTGGACGCCGTGCCTGACGGCGATCTGGAGCAGGCCATGGATGCACTGCGCCAGTTCAAACAGGCGGCGGTGCTGCGCGTGGCTGCCGCCGATGTGATGGATGCCGTACCACTGATGGTGGTGAGCGACCACCTTAGCTACATCGCCGAGGTGATCTTGGCGCAGGTTCTGGAGCTGGCCTGGATCGATTTGCAGCGCCGTTACGGCAAGCCCTCCGTTGCGGGCGACCGTCCTGGTGAAGAA
>JALTPW010000243.1 GCA_026999335.1 Chromatiales bacterium | reverse complement strand
TTTGGTGGGCGCTCGCCGCTTTTTAGCCAGGAATATCGCAACAAATCATCAGCATAATGGGCCCAGTCGTCACGACTGGACATGAGTCGCTCTTTCACCAATTGGGCGTTTTTCTTACCTACCAAATCAGCTGCACGCAGGGTGATATCAGTGATCATCAAATCCGTGCTCGGGGATGCCGGATCGAACTCTTGCGCCTGAATTTCGCGAGCCATGTTTTGACCGCCCAGCCGTTGCATTGCCGTGAAGGCCCCTCGCAAACCCCTATCCAAAGCCCGCGAAGAGAAGGGTGTCACACTGATAGCTTCAACATAGCGGTAGAGTGCCGCATGATAAGCCCGAAAATGTTCGTAATGGGAAAGATCCCTTGCACCCAGCCAGTTGTACATGGTGATCACAAGCCCGGGGTGCTTTCGGCCAACGCGGCTGGTTGCCTGAATATACTCTGCAGTGCTTTTGGGTTGGCCTGTGACAACCATCAAACCGAGCCGGTCGATATCCACACCCACCGAAATCATATTAGTGGCCAGCAGAACGTCGACAGGGTACTGTTTGTCTTTTTCTCGGGGAAACTTGTTATCCAGCCGCTTTAACAAGCCTGGAATCCGCCAGGAATCGAGGCGACTGGTGAGTTCGTCCGGATCATTGATATAGCGCTGTGGGAACCCTCGCTGCCGAGCTAAATAGCGCAGGCGTTTTTTAATGTCGTCCTCGACCAGTCTGCGCGCGCCTCCGAGCGCACGAAGGCTATTAAAGTAACCTACTACGGTCGCATACGGATCCGCCGCTTCAGGGTCTCTGTTAATTTCCGCTTCACCTGCCGCCAGCAGGGCTGCATAGACACGAACCAACAAGGTTTTGGTACTGGAGCCCGGTGCATTTAATCCCACATATAGACGACCGGCAGTTTTATCGTCGCCAAACTTGATTTCCTGCTCCTTGGCGAAGAAAGAGTCTTTAGATGACAGGCCACTCGGTGGGAATATGGCCAGGTCGCGGTTGTATAGCTGACGAATTTGTTCACGAGCTCGTCGTATGGTTGCGGTAGAGGCAATAACCTTGGCGGGAATTGTGACGCCGGTTTCTGCTTCAACCCGCGTCAGGAAATCGACGGCCGTCTCATATAGACCGACCATGGTACCCAGTGGCCCGGAGATCAGGTGAAGTTCGTCCTGAATAATCAATTCAGGCGGAACTAGACGACGTGCGGGCTGATCATCTTTAACAACCCGCTGATTCGGTTTCTCGCCATGGCCAGGGGTCAGGTGACCATAGGTGGGGCTGTAGCGATCCCGCAAGCCAAAGAGTGCTTGCGTCTCGCCCTTGAACGGCATACGGGCGAATTTGTCGACCGTAGCGATGACCAGTGAAGGGCATTCGCGATAGATTTCATCATCCACGACAACGACGGGTAAGCCTTGGTCGTTTGACTTGCGGGCGCAAAACTCACATTTTGGATTCGGGCAGCGAACGAGCGTCCTCAGCCTCGCATTATCGAAATCATAGGTTTGATTTTCTGGCTTGCCTTGTGGGGTCACCAGCGATGTGCCGCAACGTGGGCATGATACCAACTGAACAGGGCTGCCTTCCCTTGGTTTCTTGCCTTCGTCAAGATCTTCAAGCGCTTTTTGCGATGACTTTGCATTATTTGGCGTAGTTGCTTTGCCCACCCACAAACCAATCTTGAAGGGTTCGCCACCCCATTTTTCGGGATTGGATTTGCGTACCAATTCACAAGCACAGATGAGGGCGGTGGCGCGCTGGAACTGCTGAACCGTCAGCAGTCGCAGGGTATAACGCATGATAATGGCTACACCGGCACTGGAATCGAGACCGTTTACATCTCCCCGCAGTCGGCGATAAGCCAGAGTAAATGCGGCCAAACCAAGGTAGGCTTCTGTTTTTCCGCCGCCTGTAGGAAACCAGAGCAAGTCAACTAGCTTTCGATCCGCAGCGACTTTCTCACCGGTTTTCGGGTTATTGACCATACTGGCAATGTTCAGCAGGATGAAACCCATCTGGAATGGTCGCCAAGTACGATTATGTGGCTCATCAAAATCCGCTGGAACGCCGACAATTTCACCCTTATCCCGATTACGACCGGCCCATATGCCGTGTATGCGTTGATCCCACATCACATGGTTGGCAAACAAGAAAGCCTCGAAGGCATTTGGCTCATCTCTGATGAGTTCCAAGCCGGTTCGCATTCTGCGGGCGGCATCTTCGCATGACTCTATCAGCACTTTTGCCGTGTCTTGATTTTCTGGCGTAGAGATAAAGGGTTCGCCCTTTGCTTCCTGCTTTCTGTCTTCTACCCATTGCTCGTAGGTCAAAACCAACGGTTCAATAGCATTGAATAAGTCGCTGGGCGATGAGCATTTGCTCAGCTCACGCATATCTAGGTTCAAGCCTGGTATGCCACCACTTTGTGCAATTAAGCTGGGCACCTCAAAATTAGGGATAAAGTCAGTAAACAGGATGCTGGCTCTATCACGCGCCGCATTGAGTCCATCCCAGCCGGCGGCTACGCCATGGCCCGTTGCAAATTCTTTAGCATCACGATAGAGGATGTTTGCTGTGGCAATTTCTGGGTCTTTGGAAATGTCCTTATCAAAATCCTTGGCGACAAATATTGGAGCCAGATCGGCTGAGAACACTTCTAATTTTGGCTGCATTAGCCATTGCTGATCTTTGGATTTGTCGGAATCTTCACCTTTGGGGCGCCTGTTGACCAAGAACAAGCTAATTGCTTTTGCCCCATCAATGTGATGAACAACACCCTCTAAAAACACCTGAGCATCACCATCACCATCTTCACCAGATCTCCTAAAACCGTCTGGTGTGATAGTGATATTTGGTGGTGCATTGGATTTTGAAAGGGGAATCGGACTGATCTTTCCTACAACATTAACCGGTATGCCTTCGACCAGAACAGATCGCTGATACCTCTGCCAATAGGTACCACCTTCGGATTCATCTTTTTCGCGCCGATAATCTCCCCAGGTAGCCTTGGCATTTATCGTTTCAGTATCGGTAGAGACCAGGAAAGACAAACCCATCGATGAGGGGCTAAAGCCCACTATAAGCGGGGGCTGCGGTTCGTACTCTCCACCTTCGTCATCATCGCTCCCGGCCGCAAACTGGTCATTCTCAATTTCCGGTATCTCGGTATCCAATGGAGCTAGCCGCCCAACGATATAACGAGTGGTGGGAAACTCTGTTATCGCTTCATCTACAGAAGAAGGCCCCATCAACTCGCGTGTAAGGGCCTCAAGAATTCGTGAGCGCGACTCTCGTTTACTGCTATCAGGCATAGACGCTTTCCTTTCCTTCACGTTTCTTTGCTCCTGGACCTTTCCCTGTCCCGGGATGGGCATCATGAGCGCCACTCAACGCCAAATACTTTTTAGGTACAGCTTTAGGCTTTTCGGGAGGAGGACAGTCATTTCTTCTTTCTGGAATGAGCTTGAGCCGTCTGCGGACGCGCTCACCGAAGAACTGTCGCCGTATTTCCAGCCCAAAAAGCTCACCAATAGCGGGAGGCACCGCGTTGCCAATTTGCTTATGAGCTGCCCGCCGATCACCCGCAAATTGATAGTCATCCGGGAAAGTTTGAAGGCGAGCGAGTTCTCGAACCGATAGCAATCTACCCTTCCAATGGAAAGGGCCGGTCGCCGGGCCGGGTTGTGCCTGAATAGTCCAGCTTGGTTTATCTTTAGCCAGCTTTAGGAGAAACGACCAAAAACGTGTTCGCCAGCCAAATAGCGGTAATCCACCAGATTGTTCTGTGTGCCATAGGTAGTTCTGGCCTTCAGGTATCGTTGGCAGTAGATCGCCCCATTTACCCGATGGCTTAACTTCGTCAGGCCAAATATCTACATCCAAGTCACCAATGGCATCCCAAGCAGTTCTGTAGGGGCTTTTCGTGTCTTTTGATATGGACGGATCGAAGTGTGTAGGTGCAGGAAGGTCAAATTGTTTCCCATCCCTACTTGCAACAATAAATACCCGCTCACGTGACTGCGGCACACCGTAATCGGCGGCATTAACTGCTATCACATGAGGTTTGTAGCTCGTTTTCTTTGCCCTGTTAATCCTGTTTAATTCATTTATTAAGAGCTTTAATCCTTCATCTTTTTCGGAATAAGCTATCCCCTTAACATTTTCGAGCAGGATGACTTGCGGCAGAGCTTCACGAACAATTTCCAGATAGGCTTTTAATGTCTTGGCACGTGGATCTGTCAACCGATCGGTATCGCCTGTTACCCAGTAGCCTGATTTTGAGAAGGGTTGGCAAGGTGGGCCGCCAGCAAGTAGCGTAAGCTCCCTTGGCTTTAGGCCGGATTGTTTCAGTAATTGGTCTGGTGTTAACGCGTGAATATCTCCGGGACAGGCTAATTTCCACTTTGGATGATTTAGGGTGAGCGTTTGCTGCGCGATATGATCAATCTCAACGCACAGCTTGTTGGTAAAACCAGCCGTGCTCAGCCCTAAATCCAGCCCCCCGGCACCGCTAAAAAGTGAAATCATCGTTTTGATAGGCTTGTTACTCACAAATTATTCTCGCTTTTTTGGTATTCAAGTAACTCACCAACAGAAATTGACAGATATTCGCAGAGTCTGCTGATCGTTTCTAAGTCAATACGCACCAGAGTTTCATGGTACATCCTGGTTAATGTCCCCCGGTTAATTCCAGTGTCTCTGGCGACATCTGAAATTTTGAGCTTTCGCTCCCCCAACACCCTAGAGAGGTGACACTTAATCATCAGGATATCGCCTAATTTGCTCTACAGAAGATCATTTTTAGCTCCATTTGATGCATATTACACATCATTATGCTGTTTTAGCAAGTAGTTCGTCGCCTTGGGCTGCCTGATAAAATAAACATTCATACTTTCTTCTTTTTTGCAGTCCTTTGAGCTTCCGACCACCAGCCCAAACCCACCGCATCAACTGGGCCGGCACCTCAGGGTGCTCCTCCCGGTTTACCTTCCGGCGCAGTGTGGAACGCTGTAGAGCGCCACTGCCAAGATTGAAAGTAAAGGAGACCAAGGCATCGAATTGACCATCCGTAAGGGGCACATCGATCAGTCGCAGTACACCACGCTC
>JALTPW010000242.1 GCA_026999335.1 Chromatiales bacterium | reverse complement strand
TCACGAACGGCCTCCTTCAATATCCCAGCCAACCTCGCGGCCGGCACCTATTACCTGGGGGCCATTGCCGACTACACTGATCAGCAGACCGAGAGCAACGAGGACAACAATGGGTTAACTGCAACTACACCATTGAACATCGATTGATCCGTGCTCTTCCGGTTTGTCACTCTCCTGCCGGGGGGGAACAAACATTCGGACAATCCTGTTGCCTCTGAAAAAGTGCCAAACATCAACAGCAGGCGTTTTTCAGAGGCAACCCCCAATCCGCAGGGAGCAAATTGGGTACACATACACAGCAAGCCAGAAAGGATGAAAGACAGGGATGTCTTTCATCAAAGGCCGCTGCCCATTGTTCATCCAGCAGCGTTATCGTTCGTTTATGTGGAATAACCACATGGCTCTCGCGCCGACGCCTTATGAGGAAGCTCTTCAGCCCGCTTCACCAGTTCCTGCAAGGCCTCGACTTCCAGATGGCCTCGGTGGGCATCGACAATGCCTTGCTGTTTCCAGTGCTGTAATTGGCGATTGACCACCACCCGCACACTGCCAATCATCTCCGCCAGAGATTCATGAGAGAGGTCGTTAATCAGGCGCGGCGTGACATGCTGCCCTTCCGTACTTGAATCCACATAGCGCAGAATCAGGCGCGCCAGACGCGTTTCCGTATCATGCAACGCCAGATCTGTGGCCAACCCGGCCAGACTGCACATCTGTTCACCCAGATAGGGCAGGAGCTGACGATTGAATTCCGGGTGCTGGGAAAGCCACTGGCGGGCCTCCTCCATGGGCAGACTCAGCAAAGCAACATCATCCAGGGTTTCCAACATGACATCGTGAGGCTTACCATCCAGCAGGCTGAAGATGCAAAACGGCTCGCCGGAACCGAGCAGAAACAGCGTAATCATACGTCCGCTTTCGGGATTGCTGCGACTGAGACGCACCCGCCCGGAGAGCAGGATGTGAAAGCGTTTCCAGGTCTCTTCCATGGGCAACTGGCGGCGGCGTTTCCAGGTTTCCTGGCGGCAACGTGTCACGATATCTTCGATGGCGCTTGGCTCCACCCAGAAAAAAGTGGTGACGGCCTCAGACAGCGGACGCTCCCATTGAAATACGCAGAATCGGGGTTCATTCACGGCTCTTCTGGTGCTGATGCACAGTTTCTTTTCTCCGCACTCCGTCAGCAGGCTGCCAACGCCCAACAATGATTGCGCGCGATATCGTTTCTGTCCTTGAGAAAACGGGCTGTCAGACCCTCTTGATTTACCCGAATGACACTGACTATCAGTAGGGTGGGCACGTCTTTTGTGCCCACGCAGTATCCCATTCTCCATAATTCCACGTGGGCACAAAAAACGTGCCCACCCTACGGGACTTCAACTCTTTACCCGCTCAGGCAGACAGTTTTAGCGTAGTCTCATTGTGCACAATAAAAAACCTCTGCATCCGGATACGCTCAATAGTAAAGCAGAACCATTGCGG
>JALTPW010000241.1 GCA_026999335.1 Chromatiales bacterium | reverse complement strand
ACTATGCCTCGACCGCCTGGCCGCTCTCGATGTGTTGGTGCTCGGCGACATTATCATCGACGAATATCACTACACCCGCCCGCTGGGGCAGACCGGCAAGGGCAACGTACTGGCGGTACAATACGAAAACCAGGAGCGTTTCGCTGGCGGCGCCATCGCTGTGGCCAATCATGTCGCCGGCTTTGCCCACAAGGTCACCCTGCTCGGTGGTCTCGGTGGCCAGGCATCGCACGAAGATTTTATTCGTGACCACCTGCGCGGCAACATCCAGCCGCACTTCTTCACCAATGACGCCGCCCACACCTTGGTCAAACGCCGCTACATCGGCGACGACGCCAGCAAGCTGTTCGAAGTCTATTTCGGCGGCGAGGCCCTGACCTCAGCAGAAATAGAGCGTGATATCCGCCACTGGCTGGATCACCATCTGCAACGTTTCGACGCCGTCATCGTGCCCGATTTCGGCAACGGCTTCATTACCCCGGGCGTAGTCGACAGTCTCACCGGTGGCGCGCGCTTTCTCGCCGTCAACACCCAGGTCAACAGCGGCAACCGCGGCTACCACGTCATCACCCGCTACCCACGTGCCGACTTCATCTCCCTCAACGAGCCGGAGCTGCGCATGGCTGCGGGCAACCGCCAGGACGACATCGAGTCCATCGCCCGCGATATCGCCGGCCGGCTGGGCGCCACGCACCTCGCCGTCACCCGTGGCACCCATGGCGTACTAATGCAGGAGCGCGCCATCGATGCCAGCCACACCATCCCGGCGCTGTCGGCACGGGTGGTCGACCGCATCGGTGCCGGCGACGCCTTTCTCTCCCTGGCCGGGCTATGCCTGTCTGCGGGCATCCCGGCGGACATCGCCGCCTTCTTCGGCAGCATCGCCGGGGCCATGAACGTGCAGACCGTGTGCAATCGCGAGCCGGTGGATCCGCTGCAATTCCAAAAATATCTCACCACCCTGCTGAAATGAATGCCACCATGGACGAACTTGACCTGTTCCATCAGATGCTGCGCATCCGCCGCGTCGAAGAGACGCTGGCCGAGCGTTATGCCGAACAGGAAATGCGCTGTCCCATGCACCTATGCATCGGTCAGGAGGCCACTGCGGTGGGTGTCATCTCCGCCCTGGCAGAAGGTGATCGCGTGTTCAGCGGCCATCGCGCCCACGGCCACTACCTGGCCACAGGCGGCGATCTCACCGCCATGATCGCCGAACTCTATGGCCGCGCCAGTGGTTGCAGCCAGGGACGCGGCGGCTCCATGCACCTGATCGACACGGATGCCGGTTTCATGGGCTCCACCGCCATCGTCGGCGGCACCGTACCGGTGGCGGTGGGCGCCGCCTGGGCCAGTCAGCTGCGTGACGAGGGCCGCGTGGTCTGCCTGTTTTTTGGCGACGGCTGCTTCGAGCAGGGCGTGCTGCACGAGTCGATGAACTTTGCCGTCCTGCACCGGCTGCCGATCCTGTTCGTGTGCGAGAA
>JALTPW010000240.1 GCA_026999335.1 Chromatiales bacterium | reverse complement strand
CCAAAACAAAAAACGTTTCCGAGCTATTTCTCCAACCAATGTCCCAGAACCTATGCGCCAAAACCAGCTTATGCAACAAGGTATTGGCAGGAACGTGGGCTCACACCTGAACCAATCGATGTATTAGGCGTGATTGAGCGCCGGGCGAAGCGTTACTACGAGACATCGTCCGATATTACAGGATCTGTTCGATTGGCAGACAGCCGAGCAACAGACGCGCTAGAACCCGGAATTGCAGGCGAGCATTTTGATTGGGTCATTACCTCACCTCCATACTACGGTATGCGCACTTACATCCCGGACCAATGGCTACGCAATTGGTTTGTCGGTGGGCCGGATAGCGTGGATTACAGTTCTAAAGGACAATTGGTCCACTCTAGTCCTGAAGATTTTGCCGAGGATTTACATCAGGTTTGGCAGAATGCATTCAATTCCTGCGCCGACGGAGCAAACATGGTCATTCGTTTTGGAGGTATTACCGACCGAAATGTCGATCCACTAGCATTAATCAAAGGTTCTCTCGCAGACACGGGATGGCGTATCACGACGGCGCGAAGGGCTGGAAGTGCCAAAGAAGGTAAGCGGCAAGCTGATACGTTTCTCCGGAACAGGACTAAGCCAATCGTGGAATATGACGTTTGGGCTACCAAGCAGTAGAGCACCGATGTCCAGTGAGAATTTGATCCAGATCTTGCGCCATGCCTACCGATTACGATGCTATTTGTAACGACAACCTAAGCCGTTATGGCACCGATATCGGTCGGATTGGACCGATGTTGCTTGCCGATCGCTATGATGATCGAACGCACTTCATATTCGAGCTTCTCCAAAACGCTGAGGACGCTTTGGGCCGGCGTGGATCGTGGAAAGGCGCACGCAGGCTTACGTTCACGCTGGAGCCTGGCAAGCTAACACTTTCTCACTTTGGCCAGCCGTTCGACGAGGCTGACGTTCGTGGCATCTGCGGTATCGCTGAGAGCACGAAGGACAAGTTGTCAATTGGCCGATTCGGCATTGGCTTTAAGTCGGTCTACACGTTCACGGATTGCCCGGAAATTCATTCAGGAGAAGAGGACTTCATTGTCCGGAACTACGTCCAGCCAATGCGTGCAGATCGGGTAGCACGCGCACCAGACGAAACCTTGATTGTTCTACCGCTGAAGCCAGGGGATTGCACCGCGCAGGACGAGATTACTAACGGGTTTAAGCACCTGGGGCCTAGCGCACTCCTTTTCCTGCAGCATATCGACGAAATCAACTGGAGTGTGCGGGGCGGTGCCTCAGGTGTTTACCTTCGCAGCAGTCCCGAACAGCTCGGCGAGAACGTCCGTCGGATCACCGTCATCGGCCAGGAAAGTGGCCAAGAAGAGGTCGATCAGAACTGGCTAGTTTTTCAGCGGGACGTATTTTCTTTCGAACATGAGAAAGTCGGCCGGGTGGAAGTGGCGTTTGCGCTCCGGGAGGCTAAAGGCCAGCCAGATCGATGGAT
>JALTPW010000239.1 GCA_026999335.1 Chromatiales bacterium | reverse complement strand
CCTGTGCCATGTGTGCGAGGGCCGCGGCGATGGTCAACGGATCGGTGTCATGCTCGTGCTGATATTCACCGACGATCTGATTAAAGATATCGAGGTTTTGGTTGTCGAGGGTCTCGCTGATGCGTTGTTTGAAACGCTCGATACGCTGCACGTTGATGTCCGAGGCGGTAGGCATCTGCATGGCTTCGATGGACTGGCGTGTGGCACGCTCGATGGCGCTGAGCATACGACGTTCGCGCGGGGCGACGAACAGGATGGCGTCGCCTTTACGGCCGGCGCGGCCGGTGCGGCCGATGCGATGCACGTAGGACTCGGTGTCGTGGGGCACATCATAGTTGATGACGTGACTGATGCGCTCGACGTCGAGACCACGGGCGACCACGTCGGTGGCAACGAGGATGTCCAGCTGGCCCTTTTTCAGGCGCTGGATGATGCGCTCGCGGTTGTTTTGCGGGATATCGCCGTTGAGGGCGGTGCTGGCATAGCCGCGCGCGGCCAGTTTGTCGGCCAGTTCCACAGTGGCGGTCTTGGTGCGCACGAAGACGATCATACCGTCGAAGTCTTCCGACTCCAGAATGCGTGTCAGGGCATCCAGTTTGTGCAGCCCACTGACCGCCCAGTAGCGCTGGCGGATGGTGGTAACGGTGGTGGTCTTGGTGGCGATCTTCACCACCACCGGATTATTCAAATGGCGTTCGGCGACCTTGCGGATGACGGTCGGCATGGTGGCGGAGAACAGCGCGATCTGGCGCTTTTCCGGTGTCTGTTCGAGGATCCACTCGACATCGTCGATGAAACCCATGCGCAGCATTTCGTCGGCTTCGTCGAGCACCAGCGCCTGCAAGCCACTGAGATCCAGGGTACCACGACGGATGTGATCCATGACCCGGCCGGGGGTACCAACCACCACCTGTACACCGCGCTTCAGTTGGCGCAGTTGGTTGGTGTAGGACTGGCCGCCGTAGATGGGCAGAACGTGGAAATTCTTCAGGTGATGGGCGTAGCTCTGGAAGGCCTCGGCGACCTGGATCGCCAGCTCACGGGTGGGCGCCAACACCAGCAGCTGCACGGCGGCGCGCTTGACGTCGATGCGTGACAGTAGCGGCAGGGCGAAGGCGGCGGTCTTGCCGGTGCCGGTCTGCGCCTGGCCCAGCAGGTCGCGGCCTTCCAGCAATAAGGGGATGCTCTCGGCCTGAATGGCGGAGGGCTGTTCATAGCCGGCATCTTCGACGGCCTTTAAAATCGGTGCAGCCAGGCCCATGGCCTGGAAGGTGGTGGGGGTGGATGACATGTAAAACCTCTGCTCGTTCGTATACGCCGCCTTTCGTCACGGCAAGGGATTCCATCGCGCGATGACGTGCACGGCGCGCCCCGTCCTTCAATGGACGCGGGAAAGCTGGAATTGAACCTCGAACGGTGTGGCCACGGAGAATGACGTGCGGCCGTTGGTGCGCTGCTTACGGACGGCGGGCTGAGAGGTGTTTCATGCC
>JALTPW010000238.1 GCA_026999335.1 Chromatiales bacterium | reverse complement strand
GCGAGACCAATACTGACGACCTGTCGCCGGCCTCCGAGGCCTGGAGCCGCCCGGACATTCCCCTGCACGCCAAGGCCATGCTGATCAGCAAGATGCCAGACGGCCTGGAAAAGATCGAAGCACTAAAAAGCAAGGGGTACCCGCTGGCCTATGTGGGTGATGTGGTGGGCACCGGTTCATCGCGCAAGTCAGCCATCAACTCCGTGTTATGGCACATGGGCAAGGATATTCCCTTCGTGCCCGGCAAGCGCCAGGGTGGCGTGGTGCTGGGCGGCGCCATCGCCCCCATCTTCTTCAACACCGCTGAAGACTCCGGTTGCCTGCCGATCGAGTGCGATGTGTCCAAACTGGCCATGGGTGACGTCATCACCCTCCATCCCTACGCGGGCAAGATCATCAACGAGGCCGGCGAAACCGTCTCCACCTTCGCTCTCAAGCCCAGCACCATGGCCGACGAGGTGCGCGCTGGCGGCCGCATCCCACTGATCATCGGCCGTTCGTTGACGGACAAGACCCGCGAGGCACTGGGTTTGGCGCCCTCCGAAGTGTTCAGCCGTCCGCTACCCGCCACCGACACCGGCAAGGGCTACACCCTGGCGCAGAAAATGGTCGGCAAGGCCTGCGGCGTCGATGGCATTCGTCCCGGCACCTATTGCGAGCCGCGCATGACCACCGTCGGTTCACAGGACACCACCGGCGCCATGACCCGTGATGAACTGAAAGAGCTGGCCTGCCTCGGTTTTTCTGCTGATCTGGTGATGCAGAGTTTCTGCCACACTGCCGCCTACCCCAAGCCGGTGGATATCAAACTGCAACACGAACTGCCCGAATTTATTCAGAGCCGCGGCGGCGTCAGCCTGCGCCCCGGCGACGGCGTCATCCATTCGTGGCTGAACCGCATGATCCTGCCCGACACCGTCGGCACCGGTGGTGATTCTCATACCCGCTTCCCCATCGGTATCAGTTTCCCCGCCGGCTCCGGCCTGGTGGCCTTCGGTGCCGCGTTGGGCGTGATGCCGCTGGACATGCCCGAGTCCGTGCTGGTGCGCTTTAAGGGCGAGATGCAGCCCGGCATCACCCTGCGAGACCTGGTCAACGCCATCCCCTATGTCGCCATTCAGAAGGGCCTGTTGACAGTGGAAAAGGCCGGCAAGAAAAACATCTTCTCCGGTCGTGTACTGGAAATAGAGGGTTTGCCGGATCTCAAGGTGGAGCAAGCCTTTGAGCTTTCCGATGCCTCTGCCGAGCGCTCCGCCAACGGCTGCACCGTGCGCCTCAACAAAGAGCCCATCATTGAGTTCCTCAACTCCAATATCAGCCTGCTCAAATGGCTGATCGCCAATGGCTACGAGGATAAGCGTACCCTGCAACGCCGCATCGATGCCATGCAGGTCTGGCTGGACGACCCGCAGTTGTTGGAGCCCGATGCCGACGCCGAATACGCCGAAATTATCGAGATCGATTTGGCCGAGATCAGCGAACCGTTGCTTGCCTGTCCCAACGATCCGGACGACATCAAGCCCCTGTCCGAATTGGCCGGCGCGAAGATCGACGAAGTGTTCATCGGTTCCTGCATGACCAACATCGGTCATTACCGTGCCGCCGGCAAGGTACTGGAAAACAGTGGTGCCGTGCCCACCCGCTTATGGATTGCGCCGCCCACCAGGATGGATGCGCATCAACTGACGGAAGAGGGTTATTACGCCATTTTTGGTCGTGTTGGTGCGCGCACCGAAGTGCCCGGCTGTTCCCTGTGCATGGGTAACCAGGCGCGTGTCGCCGATGGTGCCAGCGTGGTTTCCACCTCCACCCGCAACTTTCCCAATCGTCTGGGCAAGGATGCCAACGTTTATCTTTCTTCCGCCGAGCTGGCCGCCGTGGTTGCCGCCAGAGGCGCGCTGCCCACCGTGGCGGAATACATGGAAGCGGTAAAACACCTAAAACCCATGGAGGGTGATATTTATCGTTATCTCAATTTTCACCAGATTGCGGAATATAAGGATGTGGCGGACAAAGTGATTCCGGTGACCATAGCCTGAAATAAAAGGGATCGGGCAAATTAAACCCGCTCGGCCGAATGGCGAGCGGGTTTTTTTATTCGTCTCGCTTTAAGGTTAAAGCCACCACCTTTAGGTGGTCAGATTTATCCGTGCCACTTGTTGTATGGCTTGTTGAAGGTGTGTATGAAGGCCAGTTGTTTCGGTTGTTTTTGTAGGATGCTGGTGAGCGATAGCGAACCGCATCGTTTGCGTGATCAAGCCAGGTAGGGTGGGTACTGCCCAGCGAAATGTTTGTACAGAGTGCAAAATATTGACTTCACAGTGGAATCAAAAAATATTAGCTTCATCCCATAGGTTAGCGAAGTGTATCCTGCGGATAAGCGGGCATTTTTTGAACTGCTGCGGGATCAAGAGTTTGTGCTATGCACCGTCATGAAGTCACGGACTCAGACCACTAGAACAGCGCCCAACGGACTCACCACCGCGTTGCCCCCTCGGTTTAGAACATGAGTATAAATTTGAGTGGTACGCACGTCCTTGTGGCCAAGTTGTTCCTGCACCGTTCTGATATCCATGCCGCGTTCCAGTAAATGTGTGGCAAAGGAATGGCGCAACGTGTGGCAGCTGGCCGGTTTATGAATACCCGCCTTGCGGATTGCTTGTTTAAGCGCGCGTTGAATGGCTTTCTCATCAAAATGATGCCGCCGTTCCACCCCCGAGCGCGGATCAACGCTGCGTCGGCTGGACGGGAACACGTATTGCCAGGCCCACTCCGTGGGCGCATTCGGATATTTTTTTGCCAAGGCATGTGGAAGGTAAACACTGCCAAAGCCATCCGCTAAATCCTTATCGTGCGTTTGTTGCCGATTCGTCAGATGCCGCTGCAAGGGCACGATTAACTCATCCGACAGGGTCACCACCCGATCTTTCCCGCCCTTGCCATTGTACACATATATTGCGCGATGCAAAAAATCGAGATTCATCACCCGTAAGCGCAAACATTCCATTAACCGCAAACCAGAGCCGTACATCAAACAGGCCGCCAGCCAATAGATTCCATCCAGTGCTTTCAAAACCACCTGCACCTCTTCACGTGTCAACACCACCGGAATCTTCTGGCGTGTTTTAGCGCGTGCCACTCCATTTAAATCCTCAATGGGTTGATCCAACACCGCACGATAAAGAAACATCAGCGCATTAAAGGCCTGGTTCTGCGTGCTGGGTGCAACATTTCGTTTCACTGCCAAGTACGTCAAAAATGCCGATACTTCCTGAGGGCCCATCTCACGCGGATGCCGTTTATTGTGAAAGTAGATAAAGCGCTTAACCCAGCCGATATAAGCCTTCTCCGTACTGTGACTGTAGTGACGCACACGAATGGCATCAGAAACCGAACACAGAAAAGGTGAAGAATAGCGTGTCGAATCCATGACAATATCCCCTAAAATATACTGGTGTAACATACAGTACTTTTTCGAGCAGGTCATTGCAAGCGGAATATCCTCCTCCCTCCACTTTGGGGTATTACCACACCGAATATCCCGTGAGCACCCAAATATTCCAAGAAGAAAAATGTCTAAGAAGTCCTTATAAATTGTTGAATTTGATGTATTTTCAACGGCGGCGGCGAAAATGATATTTGCTAATTTAGCAGGTATGTAGCGGAAGCGCCGTACATGATATCCCCCAAAATGTCTTATTTCTCCGTTCAATATTCGATGAGGGTTGCGGGGGTGTACGCCCGTGGCGGAAAACACACTGATGTAACTGATTGATTTTTTAGTAGGTTTGTAGGAGTATTCGGTGAGGTCAGGAATGACCAGCGAATAAATCATCGGATTTCGGGGCGGGGTTCTACCCCACTTTGGGGTAGATTAAGCGTTAGCTCCACATACAATTGAGAATCACATAAATGTCAGTATGGAAATTACAAGAGTTACGTGAGTTGATCGAGAAGGTTCACGGGAGTGAGCAACTTTCGAAAGCGTCTAGCCATATTAATTCTGTAGATTGGAAGATTCGATCTGCTAGTTACCATTCATATACAGCTAGCGATGCATTTACCTCGGTTTTTGAAAACGTAGAACATGAATCGATATCTGTTGTAAATATGATACTTAGCACGGGTGAAGAGGCTTCTAAATTACACGAGGCTAGATTGATTTATGAGGCTAATGTTATTGCTTGCGCACAGGCAATGCATTCTGTGACAGATATCATTAGTCATGTGATTCTTCACGCTATTGCTATCAATGGGGTAGATGAAGAAAATCTATGTCTCAAATCTATCCGGAAACATGTCCCAAGCAGCGGACTCAAGGATAAGATAGTTCGAGTGTCTGGTCTGAAATCGTTTCGATACCTCCAAGATTTTGTAAACACAACAAAGCATATTAGGTTGGTTGCTTCTGCATATACTGTAGATCTCACCGGAAAGGAGGAACATTCGCATGGAGTCAGATTTAAGGCATTCACATGCAAGGATCGTTCTCATCCAGAAAAATGGGGCTTGGACTTTCTGGAAGAGTTAAAACAATTGTCTATCGAGTACGTAAATCTATGGCAAGAGTTAAATGTCCTTCTGGCCCAAAAAACGAGCTAACAAAAAGCTCCAGCCGACCCACAAAGCTACGCGCCTTTTGTGGCAGTCGCTTCGCTCCATTTTGCCACAAAAGCCACTCCGCTTTGCGGTCGGCTGAGCTTAGGCGTTAGCTGCTAAAAAACAAATGACCTATACTGAAATAATCACAGCAATAAAGGATGTTTTGATCGGCGGGGCGGCTATAGCCACTGCCAGCGTCGCAGTAATTGGTTTAAAGAGTTGGAGTCGTGAATTAAGAGGAAGGGCTGATTTCGAGGTGGCTAGGGGACTTATACGGGCCACTTATAAACTTCGGGACGAACTTCGGGCTTCTAGGGCACCATTTATTCGAGCTCATGAATTTCCCGAGGGTTACTACAACCCAGCCGGAACATCTACTCCGGAAAAAGAAGCCCAAGCTTGGGCTCATTGATGTGGTTTGATTGATCCGGACACCGAGTTAAGGCTGTAAAATGCCATAACGAGGTGAACGATGACAACAGAGAAACGAACGAGAAGGAAGTACACAGAGGATTTCAAGCGGGAAGCCGTGG
>JALTPW010000237.1 GCA_026999335.1 Chromatiales bacterium | reverse complement strand
ATTTGGTAGGTAAGAAAAACGCCCAATTGGTGAAAGAGCGACTCATGTCCAGTCGTGACGACTGGGCCCATTATGCTGATGATTTGTTGCGATATTCCTGGCTAAAAAGCGGCGAGCGCCCACCAAATAATGCGCGCGTTTTGTTGAAAACCTCGGGTACCGACAATGAAGGCCAATGGTCAACACCAGGCTCATTGCGCGAAGTTGAGCCAACAGCGGCTTTTTATTTGAGTGATGAGGAGTAACAGGGATGTCGAGTAAAAGAGCTATTGGTGACGTTCGCCCAAGTCAAGTGATCACAACCTTTGGCCCGGGCGCCATTGTCGACCTGCAAACCCTGTCGGTTATTGTCGCGGGTATTGATGGCTGGCGGCTGGATGAAGAGCAGGCGATTCATGAACCGCGCCTGCAAAGAGCCCTAAAGGTAAAGCGCTTTTTCTCCGCTGAGCCGGCCAGTGGCAATTATTTTACCAAACGCGGTACTGTGCCGACCTTTTTGTTCCCCCGTTATCAAGTATGCACCCACCCGGAGTGTGCCACCCTGTCTGAACCTGGCGAAGGTCTGGTTGAATACAACGAGAAAACGCAGGAAATGGAGTGCAAAGCGCCCAATTGTAAGGGGCGAGGCAAATACCGGGCCCCCACAGTTCCTGCGCCTTTTGTGGTTGCCTGTCCGAGTGGTCATATCGATGATTTTCCTTGGCGAGCCTACGTCCACAGGGATGCTGACACCAACTGCAAAAAGCGCATGCGCCTGGTCTATTCTGGTAATACAGGTTCGGTATCCGATATATGGATCTACTGTGCTTGCGATGCCAAGCGTAGCGTGAGCGATGCCTTCGGTGAAAATCGCAGTTTGGCGCTGGGTGAATGCACTCGCAAGCGGCCTTGGCTGGGCATTAAAAACAGAGACCCCCACGAGTGTAATCATGCTGGTCAAGTACGGGCGATTCAACGCGGTGCCACCAATGGCTGGTTTCCACTGGTTCGCAGTGCCCTGTCCATTAAAGAAGCGGCCAGTCCTATCGGCCAGGCCCTAAAAAAATGTCCGCAGCATCAGGTGGAAAAAATAGATTCGCAGGAAAAGCTACAAACCCTGCTTGATATGGAAATGTTCCCTGCCTTGGCTGAATTTAAGGCTGAGGATATCTGGCAGACCTTGCTAAAAGAGCGAGGGGAAATTGAAACGGATGAAATCGATTTACGACTGCCGGAATGGAACGCCTTCAGAGACATTGAAGGCAGCAATCAGGGTGATCAATCAGACTTTTTCCTTGAAGCGGGAGATGTGCCGGATTTCCTCAGCGATAAGATCGAACGTATAGTTCTGGCCCGCAAACTGCTGGAAGTGCGTGCACTCACAAGTTTTACCCGTATCGACTACGCATCGGGTATGGATGACGATGGCATGGGAGCCTCACGTGCGCCAATCTACAAGGAACGTCAGGACTGGTTGCCTGCAGTCGAGGTGCGTGGTGAAGGCATCTTTATAGA
>JALTPW010000236.1 GCA_026999335.1 Chromatiales bacterium | reverse complement strand
GTGGCAGAACTGAGACAGCGATTGGGCATATCGCTGGCATCCCAGTTATTGGGATTGTAGTCACGCCCTTTCCAGTCCACTCCGTGACGTTTGGCGAGGAGTTGATAGGTCTTTTTCACCCGTGCGCCTTCAATGCCACGTAGTTGATCGACGCTGCGCCGCTGTGGTGGTGCTTCGCCAAAACGGAACTCATACATCTTGCGTACGACTTTGAGACGTGCAGACTCATCCAGTGCCAGCTTGGCCTGATACAGCAGCCGATCCGAGCGTGCCCCACCCGGTTGTCCGGCCGCATAGAGACGAACCCCGGCCTCGCCCACCCACACCAGCAGGGTGCCGACACGGGCGGCCAATGCGGCGGCGCGATGAGAGACCCGGGTGCCCGGTTCCAACATGATGCAGGCAATGCTGCCAACAGGTATGTGAGTCCGCACGCCCTTTTTGTCCACCACGACAAAGGCACCATCGAGTACATCGATCTGGCCATATTCAACAAAGATCATCGAGACGCGTTCTTTCATGGCGATGGGCTTAAGGGGGGGCAGCATGCGATAACTCCTTTCCTTGTTTGTCTATTTTGTTCACCGGCCAACGGACGGGAGAAGACGTTCCAGCAGATCGAAGGCCAGATGGTAATCAGAAGTCGGCAATATGTGCAGCAAAGGTTCGACGATATCAATCCTCATCTACTGCTTTCCAATCAGCCCACCGGCAACAACCCGGCACGCTAGACGTGCCGAAAACACGGGCAAAAAACCAAAAAACTCAACCAATGGCGGTCACTTTCTCATCCATCTCTCGCACTGAATAACAAAAGCTGGGTACACCTGCTCTGGCAAGGTGTTCAGTGAACTCAAGCACCGAACAGCCTGCAAATCTGGCGGCTTTACCCAGATTTAGCACACCTTTTTCGTAGAATTTTACCGCCAAACTCACCGACACCCCGGATTTCAGCACATTCTCATCAAAGGGAACGGCGATAAACACCGGCCGGCCATGCTTTGTCACCACGGATAATTCACCCATCTCGGCATCCCTGATCAGTTCAGCAGCATGCTCACGCAGATCGCTTATGGTAAAGATATCCAAAATATGTCTCCTTTAAGGTTTTGCCATCAAATGACAGCACAACTTATCGGCACTGCCGCAAAATTGGCAGTGGCAGATTTTATAATTAAGACAACACGTCTAATTCAGGCAACACTTTTTGTCTTTCTTACCGCTATCACAGGGACAGGAACCAGTACGGCCAATTTTTTCTGGCTCGCGGACAAAGGTCTCAGGCCTGCTTTCTGACTGCATGCGGACATCTTCAAGCAGGAGTGCCAAACGATGCAGTTTGGCGAGCGATTCGTCGAGGGTCTCGAATAACAATGGAAAACGGCTCCTCAAGAAGTCAGAATTTTCATTTCTCTCCAACGCCTGATCCCAATCAGTCAGCGCCTCCATGGCCCCAAGAACGGCCATGTGCTCTTCATTCAGCTCAAAAAAACCTTCAGCAGCCAGACGCTCATGGATTTCAATCCAGGTTTCCTCGATCAAGCAATAGGCCTGCAAATAACCATCACAGCAATGGCTGAGTTCTTTACCGGGCGCCGTTGCTGATTCCTCGATGGCATAGCGATCCTTCAGTGTAAATCGTTCCATGGCCAGTGCTTCATCTGTTCCATTCATGCAGGTAAGCCAGGCAGCGCGAATCTTCTCATCCTCGAACCACTGATTCACGCCATTCGCTTTTTCACCCAAAACCAAAAATTGACTTCGCTGACACATCCCGGACTGGACAGGATGGCCGCCACGCCTCCTTGAAACCGGTGAATATCGAAGCAGTCTTCACTGCGCTCCGGGGAATCTAAAAACTCGGCCAAGATTTCCAAAACCTCATCAAAAATCGTTGTTTTGTCATACCCTGAAAAGTCATTTCAGCAGCCGCACTCCATCCAGCCTGGATGCCCGCCTATCAGAAGTAACGGTATATTCACATTCGTGAGCCATATTGGCATAGGCAATAATGGCATCATTGAAGCCTTCACTCCCGGATTCATAAGCCCGCAATGCCTTCCACGCCACGGTAACCAATAAACCCCAACTCCTTACATAACGCACAAAATAAGGAAGGATTGGCAATAACATGGATATTACGCTTGTACATTATTGATCTATGGTCGTCGCACCAGCAGCAGGCCACAGCCGAAGGCCTTGGCGGGGCCGATGCCCTTTGTCAGCGTCTGCTGAAACAGTTCGGCTTCAGTGACGGTCAGCACGCCGGTGAAGTCCAGGGTGCTGTAACGAATCGGTTTTTTACCGCCTTTTTTGCTGGCCCGATGTTGCTGATAACCTTCGACCCGTAATTCGCCCGGCAAGAAGGAAAATCCGTGCCGCTCGGCACGAGTCTGCAACCATTCCATCCCGGCCTGTTGGATCAGCTCACTGAGCGCGGGCCGCTCATTAATCGGCAATGTCTTGAAGTCGGTACAGCATTTGAGATCCATCACCACGTCATGGCGCACCTGCCTGCCCTGCGCATCGCGCCGGGTGACGACGGGGTTTACACGCAGACTGAAGGCCAGGCGCTGCCCCGCATGGATGACTGGGCGGTAAATCTTGGTTTCGATATGCCACACCTTGTCGCCATGCCGTGGCTCCCGCCCGGAAAGCAGGTAAAAACGGGGAAAACCGCCAGCGGGTTGCTCGCGCCGAAACAGAAAATCCCGCTCGGCATCGGCATCGACAGCAAACAAACGCCATAAGTGCTGATGTTCCCGATAGGCATTGACGCAGACCTCTTTTGCCAGACGTGAGGCATTGACGCTTACCGGGTCGATGGATACGCGGCTGAAATAGCTCATCCTGACACCTCCTGTGCGGATTCCGAAAAATAGAATTCATCACGCTCGGAGAACTGCCAGCGCTTGCGGCTCAGCGGCTGATCCCGGCGCGGATAAACCATGCTGGCCCGCATTCCAGCGTTTTCACCATCCAGTGATTCCCAGTAATAGCTGATCTGTGCCGGCGACTCGATACAAGACAACCTGTCATCATCGGGAAACACGGCTGCTGAAAACGCTGACTTCAGGCTGCCCACCTCAACTATCTGTGGACACATGGGCACAGCGGCTGGGCAGGATTTTCGGCCGAGATAAGGAACCAGCTGAGGATTTCGCAATGCATCGGCCAATGCTTCCAGAGTAAATGGGGTCTCACTACCCTGCACCCACACCGCCACGGTGTACCGCCCATCTGTACGATAGTCCCGCGAGGAAAGAATGGTGTTGAGTTCCACGTTGCGTAATTCATCCCGACGGGTAAAGAATTTCGCCTTGCCCTTGGCAGGGGGCACTTGTGTCGTGTGATAGTCGCGCAGCAATTCACCGGGCGCATCAACACGCACCCCAAAACCATAACCAGCAGCCATCTCACGATGGCGGGATTCCTCGTCACGGCGAATACCCCTGGCCGCCGCCAGCAAGCCCAGAATCGCGGACTTGGAAGGGTGGCTGGCCGAGGGGCGCTGTTCTCCCACGGCCACGTCACCCCAGGAGGCCAGGGGACCATAGAGTTGAAATAGTAGAAATTGCCTCATGCCCCCTACCCCGCCGACACGGCATCGATAATAGCGGCGAGACTGCCTTCGCCTTTCTGCACATTCAGTTTACTGCGCTGATCCGCGCAAGGACCGTAGGCAGTGTCCATTTTATCCACGGCATCTTCCAGGCTGGCAATGGCACTGTGCAGCATGTCCATACCCGCCACGGGCTTGAGGAAGGCGGCTGACAGAGAACGGGGCTGCTGGTTACCCAACTCGCACAGGATGTAAGAGGCGCGCGCCCTTGAGGCGAAGCTGTTCTGCTTGCCAGTGGGTGAAACCGTCGCGCTGGCCTCGATCAAGGCAGCGAGGGTCTTGTCCGTCAGTTCGCTGTCGCTGCCGAGGTTTTCAGTCAGCAGGTTCCGGTCGATACAGACATATTGATAAAACAGACCGGCGGCAAATTCTGTCTCGCCCATGTGACCGGCGCCCAGGTCTTCTTCACCGCTGTTGAGGTCATCCACGGCAGTGAAAAAATCATCTTCCACCGCCACCTTGTGCACGCTGATGGCGTGGGCCACCTGGCAGGCAGCCTCGGTATTAAAGGCGGGACTGGAGGCCAGCATGCGGCCGAACAGGGCAATATCGGCTGCGCTGTGTTGCTTGCGCAAAAGTTTTAGTTCATCGGTTTCTGGTTCGCTGCCACGTTCGGCCAATGTCGCGACCAGTTCATCAATCGCAGTTTCTTCTTCGGGACTGAAGTGGGCCAGTTGTTCAATATCCAGCGAGTCCTTTTTCAGCTTACCGAAGACACCGGCCATGGCCTTGGCCCATTCGCTCGCCTTTTTTTCGCTCACACTTTTTTCCGTCAGCGCCTTGAAAATTTCCTGTCCCATGGATTTGGTGCGCGTACCCACATGACCCTTGAGTGCATTTTCAAACACATCAGATTTGCGCCAGGCACGCTTGAGGCTTTGCGAAGAAACGCGCAGGCGCGGCACCCCTCCCATCATGGCGGTTTTGGGTCGGCCGAGATCATCACGATTGAGATTGGCGGGTGGGTATGAGGTCAACAAATGCAACTGAATAAAACGACTCATAGGATGTTCTCCTTGTCAGATAATATTTCGCTTCAAGTTTGTCGGGTTTCCGGCCGATCTGAAGCAAATTTATAAAAAAAGACCTTTTCAGTTATTCCAATAACTGTAACGGTGGGCGATGCCCACCCTACGGGTTTTTATGCAGATTTTTTTTCAGGGACATTGGGAAAATAGGCAAAGGCCCAACGCTTTCGTTCCTTGTCGCCCCAGTAGTAAACAGACCGAGCCAGATCGTACGGATTTACTGTTTTGTCGAGCAGGCTCAGTACACGAATCAGGGCACCGTATATATCCCGTCGATCACGCTGTAACAAGCGACGAAACCGCAACTCACTCACGGCGGGAGAATCACCCACAGCCATTTGTTCAGCCAGGGTCTTGCGTGAATCAAGTTTTCGAACATGGGCCAACAGGCCGGCGATGGCGGCAATGCGCATCTCCCAACCATCGTGCTCTCCCTTCATCATCAGTGGCCGAACCCTTCGGCACAGGCGGTGAAAAGCGGGTTCCATTACGAC
>JALTPW010000235.1 GCA_026999335.1 Chromatiales bacterium | reverse complement strand
ACACTAAACACTAAACACTAAACACTAAACACTAAACACTAAACACTAAACACTAAACACTAAGCATTGGGGTTTCACCATGCCATTCCGTAACCGCTACACCGGCCTTATCGATAAGTACCGTGATCGCCTGCCGGTGCACGATGACACCCGTATCATCAGCCTCGGTGAGGGCAATACGCCACTGATCCGTCTGAGCAACATTCCCGCTCTGTTGGGTAAAGACGTGGATATCTATGTCAAGTATGAGGGCCTGAACCCCACCGGCTCCTTCAAGGATCGCGGCATGACCATGGCGGTGACCAAGGCGGTGGAGGAGGGCAGTAAGGCCATCATCTGCGCCTCCACTGGCAACACTTCGGCGGCCGCGGCGGCTTATGCGGCGCGTGCCGGCATCACCGCCTTTGTGCTGATCCCTGAGGGCAAGATTGCCATGGGCAAGCTGGCCCAGGCCATGATGCACGGCGCGGTGGTGATCCAGATCCGTGGCAACTTCGACGTCGGCATGCAGATCGTCAAGGATGTCGCCGAGCACGCCCCGGTGACCATCGTCAACTCCATCAACCCTTTCCGCCTGCAGGGGCAGAAGACCGCTGCCTTCGAGATCGTCGAAGAGTTGGGTGCGGCGCCCGATTACCACTGTCTGCCGGTGGGTAACGCCGGTAACATTACGGCGCACTGGATGGGTTACAGCGAATATCACGAAAACGGCATCGTCAATAATCGTCCGCAGATGGTCGGCTATCAGGCCGCCGGTTCCGCGCCCTTTCTACGTGGTGAAATGGTCGACAACCCCGAGACCGTGGCCACCGCCATCCGCATCGGTCATCCGCAGAGCTGGGACAAGGCGTGGAAGGTGCGCGAGGAGTCCGAGGGCTGGTTCGACGAATGCACCGATGAGGAAATCCTCGCTGCGCAAAAGCTGCTGACAGAGAAGGAAGGCATATTTTGCGAGCCGGCTTCCGCCACCTCCCTGGCCGGCGCCCTGCGCGATATCAAAAACGGCAAAATTCCCGAGGGTTCGAAGATCGTCTGCACCCTCACCGGCAATGGTCTGAAAGACCCCGAGACCGCGATCAGACAGTGCTCTGACAGTGGTTTGATGACCACGGTGGATGCCACCATGGATGCGGTGAAGGGTGCTATTCTCAGCAATATGTAATAGACCTTTTTGCCGCTGGCGTGGAGGGCGTCGAATTTCATGAGATGAGGTAGCAGGCGTGTTTTTCGCCACAGAGGCACAGAGCACAGAAAGTCGAGAAAGGGAGTTTGTGATGTTGAGCTGGGAGCGCTTGTTAAATAGCGAAAGAAGAAAACCAAAGGCAGATAAGGCCCAGAAAACCGAAGAACCCAAATCGACAGATGCCCGCACTGAAATTGAGAGAGACCATGACCGAATACTCTTCTCGACCCCTGTGCGGCGATTGGCGGATAAAACCCAGGTATTTCCGCTCGAACGAAATGACAGTGTCAGAACAAGGCTCACGCATTCTTACGAAGTGTCCAATTTGGCAAGAAGTCTGGGGGTTGTTTTAGCGTTCGACGATAAAATAATTACTGATGAAACCTTGAAGCCGGAGCGGAATTTGCCGGCTATTCTGGCGGCTATTGGTTTGGCGCATGACCTTGGTAATCCGCCATTTGGGCATCAAGGCGAGCAGGCTATTCAGGCATGGTTTTCGGATAATCCGGATGTTTTAAAAGATTCCGAGCTTAATGAGGCAATGAAGCAGGATTTCATAAAATTTGAGGGGAACGCTCAAACGCTTCGATTGCTAACCCGTTTGCAGCTTGTTAATGATGATTATGGTTTAAATCTTACTTATTCTACATTAGCCGCATTGATGAAATACCCGACTGCGTCAGATAAGATAAGCAAGGATGATGTGGCGAGAAAAAAGTACGGATACTTTCAGTCCGAAAAGGAGATTGTCGCGGAAATTTGGGATAAAACGGGGCTTTCTGAAGGCGTGCGTCATCCGCTGACTTATGTCATGGAGGCTTGTGATGATATCGCGTACGCAGTGCTTGATGCTGAAGATTCGGTAAAGAAAGGCTTGGTTTCATTTTCAGATTTAATGTCGTACCTGGAGCACCATGGGAATGGCGATGATGTAGTGAAAACGGTTATTGAATTGGCTTGTGATCGACATAAAAAATATCGAGATGAAACCGGGCTATCCCCGGCGGAGCTGAATGATATTTCGATGCAAAGATTCCGGGTTGATGCTATTGGTGCAATGATTCGAGATGTAAGGGATGCATACACGGGCCAAAAAGGTAAGATAATGGCTGGCGATCTAAAGTCGGATCTCTTGACGGTGAGTCGTTCCAGTAAGCTATGTAAGTTGTTGAAAAAATTTGATGAAGATCATGCCTACATTCACCGGAGTGTTTTGGAGGTCGAACTTACCGGCTACAACACGATTCGTGGCTTGATGGATTTTTTATGGGAGGCTATACATCAGCGTAAAGAGCCAGAAAATTTGGGTTCGCGCCGCTCAACACCCTTTGCAGCGTATGCCTACAACAGAATATCAGAGAACTATAGAAGGATATTTGAAAATGACTCAAACCCTTTACCTGTCAGATATAAGGAGCTACAACTTTTGACAGATATGATTTCCGGAATGACAGACTCTTTTGCACTGTCTCTTTACGATGAGCTAAAGCAATATTATGTACCAAGAAAAGCCTAAAAAAATATCTGATTTGAAAAAGAAGGTTAGTTACTTTCTATCGTCTTCTAAATTAGGAAGGCATGAAGTAAAGATTCTTCTTGATCAGCTTCAGGGGCTTGGAGAGGTCGTTATCTTTGGTGGGATGTTGCGAGACTTGAGCTTGCTGGGAAATGAGGGGTTTGATTCTGATATAGACTTGGTTATTGATACTGATAAAGAAGATGAATTGGATGCCCTTCTTCGGCCTTACAGACCCGTCCAGAATAAATTTGGGGGTTATCGTTTAAAACTTTCCCGATGGCCGGTGGATATATGGCTGCTGAAATCCACATGGGCCTTTAAAAAGGGTCACGTGGAGGGTGATACCTTTACTGATCTTTGCAAGACAACATTTTTTGACTGGGACGGGATTGTCTACAAAGTTGGAGATGGTTCTATATTAACGGTAGAAGGCTACTTCGATCATATCAATGAAGGGCTGTTGGATATTAATTTGGAGAACAATCCAAATCCGATGGGTAATATCGTTAAGGCATTCAGATATAGGGAGAAATATGGCGCAGGGTTTTCCAGTCGTTTAGCAAAATATATCTATGAAAATTTAGAAGACTTTGATCCTGGTGTCATTAGCCTCTATGAGAACAAAAGTCATGATCGGCCAGTGTTAAGTAGAAATGTAATTGCTCAGATTATTGAGGCGTTACGTATGCACCAGGGAAAATACCCGCTAATGCCTTTTGCAAGTACGGAGGTGCAGCCATCACTGTGGGCAGCCAGAAATGGCTAAGAACGCTGGCGTTAGCCACTCGTCGTTTTCCCCATGAAATTTGACCTCCTGCACACCACGGGCACCGCTCGCCGTGGCCGCCTCACTTTTGCCCGCGGCACGGTTGAGACACCGGCCTTCATGCCCGTGGGCACCTATGGCACGGTGAAGGCCATGACGCCGGAGGAACTGGTGGGTCTCGGCGCGGAGATCATCCTCGGCAACACCTTTCACCTCATGTTGCGCCCTGGTACCGAGGTCATCGGGGCCCACGGCGACCTGCACGATTTCATGCACTGGGAAGGCCCCATCCTCACCGATTCCGGCGGTTTTCAGGTGTTCAGCCTCGGTGCCATGAGAAAGATCACGGAGCAGGGCGTGACTTTCCGTTCACCGGTCAATGGCGACAAGGTGTTCCTCGGCCCCGAAGAATCCATGGCCGTGCAGCGCGCACTGGGCTCGGACATCGTCATGTGTTTCGACGAATGCACGCCGTACCCGGCGGACGAACAGCAGGCCGGCGATTCCATGCGGCTCTCGCTGCGTTGGGCGCGGCGCTCGAAGGATGCCCATGGTGCTGACCTTGATGGTAAAAGCCCCAATGCCCTGTTCGGCATCGTGCAGGGCGGTATGTATGAAGAGCTGCGCGCGGAATCCGTAGCCGGCCTGCTGGATATCGGTTTCGACGGCTATGCCATCGGCGGCCTCTCCGTGGGCGAGCCCAAGGAGGACATGCTGCGCGTGCTCGATCACACCATCCCGCACCTGCCGGTGGAGCGGCCGCGTTACCTGATGGGGGTGGGCAAGCCCGAAGACCTGGTCGAGGCGGTGCTGCGCGGTATCGATATGTTCGACTGCGTGATGCCTACCCGCAATGCGCGCAACGGCCACCTGTTCACCCGCCACGGTGACCTGAAGATCCGTAACGCCTGTCATGCGCGCGACACCCGCCCGCTGGACGAGAATTGCGGCTGTTACACCTGCCGTCACTACAGCCGTAGCTACCTGCGTCACTTGGACAAGGCCCACGAGATCCTGGGTGCGCGGCTCAACACGATTCACAACCTCTATTACTATCAGGAACTGATGCAGGGCCTGCGTGAGGCCACTGCCAGCGACCGTCTGCAGACTTTTGTGGCGGAGTTCTACGCCCAGCGTGCGCCATAGGCCATTGGTTGTGGCATAATGCGCGCTTTTCCCGTGCAGGGTTTCACCGGCCGGGACATCGCGATTGAATCATTTGGCGCAATCGGCGACTTAGTAAGGGGCTGCTATTGATTCGTGGTCAACCTGAAATACCCGGAATCAGTAGCAGTCCCCGGCAAATCCATTTGTTGATATTTTAAAGGGAAGGTAACGGTAATGAGCTTTTTTATCTCTGATGCAATGGCTGAAGGCGCGGCCGCCGCTGGCGGTTCTGCCGGGAGTAGTATGATGGGTTTGTTGCCCCTGGTGCTGATCTTTGCGCTGTTCTATTTCATGTTGATCCGTCCTCAGTCCAAGCGCGCCAAGGAACACAGGGGTATGGTGGCGGCGTTGGGCAAGGGCGATGAGATCGTCACCCAGGGTGGCATTTTAGGCAAGGTCATCGAGGTGGGAGACGGCTTCCTCAGTGTGAAGATCGCCGATGACGTAGTCGTCAAGGTGCAACGCCAAGCTGTTTCCACCCTGCTGCCCAAGGGCACGATCAAGTCCACCTGAG
>JALTPW010000234.1 GCA_026999335.1 Chromatiales bacterium | reverse complement strand
CCGCAGCAGATCATCGAGGCCGCCCGCGAGGTTGTTACCGAGGCCATGGCCGATACCTCTGTCAACCGCGCCAAACGTGGCGCCATGTCGGTGGCGCGTTTCCGTGCCATCGGCCGTCTGGTGTGGTCGCAGGAACGCGGTCTGATCGACGACGAAACGGCGGCCTGAGCGCCGCCCGGCGCATTTCCCATGTTCAGCATTTCCGAATTGCTCGGGGCCGCCGGCCCCCTTGCCCGACACATCCCCGGTTTTGCCCCGCGTCGTCAGCAGCAGGAAATGGCCGAGGTGGTGGCGTCGGCACTGGACGACAACGGCCTGCTCATCGCCGAGGCCGGTACCGGCACCGGCAAGACCTTCGCCTACCTGGTGCCGGCGTTGTTATGCGGGCAAAAGGTGCTCATCTCCACCGGCACCAAAAATCTGCAGGACCAGCTTTTCCACCGCGACCTGCCCACGGTGCGCAAGGCGCTGGGTATCGCCACCTCCATCGCCCTGCTCAAGGGACGCGCCAATTACCTTTGCCCACATCGCTTGCAGGTAACCGAGGCCGGCGGACGTCTGCCGCCCGCGCAGCAGGATCAACTGGCGCGTGTGCGCAGTTGGGCTGGACGTACCGAGAGTGGCGACATTGCCGAGCTGGACGGCATCCCCGAGGACGCGCCCATCTGGCCGCGTGTCACCTCCACCACCGACAATTGCCTGGGCGGTGAATGTCCGGTATTCGCCGATTGCTTCGTGGTCAAGGCGCGCAAGGCGGCGCAGGCAGCAGAGATACTGGTGGTCAACCACCACCTGTTCTTCGCTGATATGGCCCTGCGCGACGAGGGCTTTGGCGAAGTGCTACCCGGCGTCAACGCCTTCATCTTCGATGAGGCGCACCAGCTGCCGGATGTGGCGAGCCATTTTTTTGGTGTCAATCTCGGCAGTCGCCAACTGCTGGATCTGAGCCGCGACGCCCTGCTGGAAATCCATGCCGAGGCCCCGGATCCACGCGAGGCCAAGGATATTGCGGCGACGCTGGAAAAGGCCGTGCGCGATTTTCGCCTGTCACTGGGACGCTTTGCCCGCCGTGCGCCCTGGCAAGGGGGGGGAGCGGCCATGGACGTTCTGCGTCAGGCGCTGGGGGAGCTTGAGGCCTACCTGGAGTCCGTGGCCGAGTGTGGCAAGGGGCTGGAGCGTTGCTGGCGACGCAGTCAGGAGTTGCAGGCGCGGTTGCTGCGTTTTGTCGACGGCAGCGAGCCTGTCGCCGTTCAACCTGTTGCAGAAACGGAGGATACGCAAGCCGTGCAGAAACCCGCCATCCTGTGGTTTGAGACCACCCCGCGTGGTTTCATGTTGCACGAGACGCCACTGGACATCGGCGACACCTTTCGCAGTTATGTTGAACGACAGAAGAGCGCGTGGATTTTTACCTCCGCGACCCTGGCGGTCGGCAGCAGCTTTGCCCACTTCGCCCATGGCCTTGGCCTCGACGAAAATTGCGGCCGGCAGTGGGACAGCCCCTTCGACTATCCTCGCCAGACCCTCATGTACCTGCCGCCACAGATGCCCGAGCCCAACAGCCCGGGGTACACCGAAGCAGTGGTGCAGGCGGCGCTGCCGGTGTTGGCCGCCAGTCGTGGCCGCGCCTTCTTTCTCATGACCAGTCACCGTGCATTGAAGGCGGCGGCCGAGCTGCTGCGCGATTACATCGCCTATCCGCTGCTGGTGCAGGGCGATGCACCGCGCGGTGAATTGCTGGATCGTTTTCGCGCAGCAGGTAATGCGGTGTTGGTGGGCACCAGCAGTTTCTGGGAGGGTGTGGACGTGCGTGGCGAGGCGCTGTCCTGCGTGATCATCGACAAGTTGCCCTTCGCCGCCCCGGATGACCCGGTGCTCGCCGCGCGCCTCGCCGCCATGCGCGAGCAGGGCATTAACCCGTTCATGCAACACCAGCTGCCACAGGCGGTCATAACCCTGAAGCAGGGTGTGGGACGGCTGATCCGCGATGTCAGTGACCGTGGTGTGCTGATGCTTTGTGACCCGCGCCTGCAAACCAAACCCTATGGTCGCGTGTTCCGCGCCAGCCTGCCGCCCATGCCGGTGACACGCGAGGTGGCGGATGTGCAGGCGTTTTTTGTGGAGTGATTTTGGATTGCCACAGAGATACAGAGGGCACAGAGTTTTTCAAGGGTTTTTTCAAGGGGTAAGGCTCGTGATACCGCTTTGCGGTGTCACGAGAAATTTAACGTGGAGCGGCTTTAGCCGCGAATGACTTGCTGTCATTATCGTCGCGGCTAAAGCCGTCCTCACCCATTAGTCGAGTATTCTCTGTGTATTTCGTGCCTCCGTGGTGAATAAACTTTTGTTTAATTTTTTTGTTTAATTTTTTTCAGTTTTTTTCAATGGAGCAAGCATGAAAATCCTTGCACTGGAAACCGCCACCGAGGCCTGTTCCGCGGCGTTGAACATCGACGGCGAGATCCGTGAGCGTTTCGAAATCGCTCCACGCGGGCATTCGATGCTGATCCTGCCCATGCTGAAGTCTTTGCTGACAGAGGCCGATATCTCTCTGCAGCAGGTGGATGCACTGGCCTTCGGCCGTGGCCCCGGGGCCTTCACCGGTGTTCGTATTGGCGTGGGTGTGGCGCAGGGTGTGGCTTTTGGCGCGGATTTGCCGGTGTTGCCCATCTCGACCCTGGCTGCGCTGGCGCAGACCACCGACGCCATGCAGGTGCTGGCGGCGATCGATGCGCGTATGGATGAGGTCTACTGGGGCGCGTACCGACGCGATAAAAACGGCCTGATGCGTCTGCAGGGCGAGGAGTGCGTGGTCGCCCCTGATGCGACGCCCGCCGTGAACGGCGAGGACTGGCTGGGCGCCGGTAGTGGCTGGGGCGTGTACGGCGACCGTCTGCGCGTGCACCATGCCGGACAGGTGGCCGGGGTGGTGGTGGACGCCTTGCCACGTGCAGCGGCGGTATCGCAGCTGGCCGTTGCCGCCTTTGTCGCCGGCGAGGCAGTCGGCGCCGAGCAGGCCCTGCCGGTGTATCTGCGCGACACGGTGACATGGAAAAAGACACGCTGACAGCGTGGTATACTTTGCAGTAAAACAGTAGGGATTAAGTGATTTGGCGATATGGGATCATAAGCGAACCCCCGTTCCCGTTTTTTGTGGGAACCCCCGCGCGCATTTTTTCCTTTTTTTCCTATTGATGCGTGAGGATTTCGGTGTGTGTGGCCAGAGGTTTGCCGGTCTTTGCCTGCTGTTCATGGCCTTGCCGTTGCTGGTTGGTTGCGGTGCTATGGATGTCCCTCTGGATGACAGCCGCTTCAAGGCGCCCACCAGCAAACTGGAAGTGGTGCGCATCCTGGTCAGCCAGCGTGACCGCAGCCCCGCCACTTTTCAGGAAAAAAACCTTGCCTACCTGGAGTTGCGTAGCTTCAACCTGAGCGGCGTGATTTTCAGCAAGGCCTATATGGCCGGCATCGATCTGCGCGAGGCCAAATTGATTCGCGCCAAGCTGAATGGCGCCGATCTCACCGGGGCGAATCTGGCCGGTGCCGACCTGCGCAGCGCCAACCTGCGCGGTGCCGATCTCACCGGCGCCGATCTCACCGGTGCGGATCTCGACGACGCCGATCTTAGCGGCGCGATTTTACAGGACACCAATTTTAATCGTGCCCTGGTACGGCGTATCACACTGAAGGATGCCGTGCTCTATGAGGCGAAATTTGTCAACGTCTATCTGGGCGAGACCAACCTGGGCGGACTGGATCTGCGTGAGGTGGATTTTCGTGGCTCGGATCTGAGCAATGTGGTGCTGCGGGGTTCAAACCTGGAAGCGACGGATCTCGAAGGTATCAAGTTTCAGCAGGCCGATCTGCAGGGGGTAAACCTGCGGCGAGCCAATCTTGAATGGGCCAATTTCAGCCAGGCGCACATGCAGGGGGCCGATCTCACCTCGGCGGATCTGAGCAATGCGGATTTGCGTGGTGCAAACCTGCATCTGGCGAAATTGGCGGAAACAGATATGCGCGAGGTCCGCCTGCGTGGCGCCAATATCAGTGATGCCGATTTTACCGGCGCCGACCTGCGTAAGGCCAATTTGTTTGCCGTTACCGCTCTGCGTAGTGGCTTTGCCTGGGCCGACCTGCGTGGAGCCATGTTGAGCAAGGGGGACTATAGCGGCAGCCTTTTCCGTGATGCGAAGATGCAGAGAGTTGAATTGCAGCGAGCGGTGTTGGAAGACGCCGATCTGATGGCGGCCGATTTGCGTGAAGCCGACCTGCGTGGCACAGATTTCCTCAATGCCGACATCCGTGGTGCCAATTTTCTCGATGCCGATCTCGGCAGGGCGAAAAATCTCTTTAAGGCCAGGGGGCTGGAGAAAGCCCGCAATCTGAGTGATGTTAACTGGTAGTGTTTGACGGTGGCGGTTGTTGCCGATATCCGGGGCATGCGGACGGCTCAATCATCCAGCGATGCGACAATCTGTAAATAACTCTTGAAGCGTTCCAGCCGGATCGCACCTTCCTCGATGGCTGCCTGTATGGCGCAGCTGGGCTCTACTTCGTGGCGGCAGTCGTTGAATTTGCACTGGCCAAGATAGGGGCGGAATTCAATGAAGCCGTCGGCAATCTGATTGCGTGTGGCGTGGTCGAGGCCGAAGGCGCGCACGCCGGGGGAGTCGATGAGTTCGCCGCCTTCGGGGAAGTGATAGAGTACGGTGGTGGTGGTGGTGTGCTTGCCGAGGCCGCTGGCATCGGAGAGTTCGCCGACGCGGATACCTTGCCCCGGCATCAAGGCATTGATCAGCGATGACTTGCCCACCCCGGACTGGCCGACGAAGATGCTCGTGTGGTCTTTCAAGCGTTCCTTCAGCACCGTCAGTCCCTGTTCCTGGTAAGTGCTGGCGAACAGCACCGGGTAGCCGATCTCGCTGTAGACGGCGACGCGGTCACGCATGAAATCCAGCAGTTCATCGTCGAGCAGGTCGATCTTGTTGATCAGCAGCACTGGCGGAATACCGGTCAGCTCGGCGGCCACCAGGTAGCGATCGATGAGACCCAGATCCAATGCCGGCAGCGGTGCGGCCACCACCAGGATCTGGTCGATGTTGGCGGCTACCGGTTTCAGGTGGCCGTCGGCGTTGGGGCGTTCCAGCAGGGTCTT
>JALTPW010000233.1 GCA_026999335.1 Chromatiales bacterium | reverse complement strand
GAATTGGTGTAATGAATATAAAGAGTATTTCATTGTTTAAGGGCTTGCCTGATGAGGATTTACAGGCAGTTTCGGAGTTGGCGGTGACGCGTCAGTATCCAAAAAATACGCTGATTATCTGCGAAGGGGATCGTTCTGATTCGCTGTATATCGTGCTGTCGGGCAAGGTGAAGGTGTTTCTTAATGATGAGGAAGGCAAAGAGGTCACACTCAATATCCAGGGCGAGGGGGAATATTTTGGTGAGTTGGCGATGCTGGATGATGCACCGCGCTCGGCATCGGTGATGACCCTGGAGAAAACCCGGCTAGCGGTGGTGTCCAAGTCCGCCTTCGATGAGTGTCTGGAATGCAATCCCAAGATTGCCTTGACGGTGATCCAGGGTTTGGCGCGTCGTCTGCGTGAATTGACCGAGAATGTGCGCAGTTTGGCATTGATGGATGTTTATGGACGCGTTGCGCACACCCTGCTGGATCTGGCCGAGGAGAAAGACGGCAAGCTGGTGGTGACCCAGCGTCTGACCCAGCGCGATATCGCCAGCATGGTGGGGGCCTCACGTGAGATGGTCAGCCGTATCCTGAGAGATCTCACGGTCGGTGGTTATATCACCAGCAAGAATAAGATCATCACCATCAATGAACGCCTGCCTTCGGCCTGGTAGGTCGAACCTCCTGCATGGGCGCGGACTGTAAGCTGATCTATCAGGGGCGTGCCCTCACGCTGAATGAAGAGTGTGTCGTGTTTCCCGATGGGCAACAGGCGCTGCTGGAGATTATTCGTCATCCCGGTGGGGCCGGGGCGCTGGCGTTGGATGATGAAGGCCGTGTGTGCCTGATCCGTCAGTACCGCTATGCCGCCGGCGGTTGGCTGTGGGAGATCCCCGCCGGCCGACTGGAAACGGGCGAGGCGACGCAAGCCTGCGCACAGCGGGAGTTGGCTGAAGAGGCGGGCTTGCAGGCCCAACGTTGGCAGCCCCTCGCTACCCTGCTGCCGTCGCCCGGTATCTGTGATGAGCGTATTGATCTGTTTCTTGCCCGCGAGCTTTCCCCGCTACCCACCGCCCATGAGGCCGGTGAATATATCGAAATCCACTGGTTGTCCCTGAGCGAAGCTCGGGCGAAGGTCTGTGCGGGAGAGGTTGTCGATGCCAAGACGGTAATCGCCCTGCTGCATGCGTGTCTGTGCGCCGGGGAGTGATGCTGGATGGTGACGACACAGATTCCCAGCGAGGCTGATTTCTGCACCGATGATCAGTGCTGGTTGGATCAGCTGGCGGTAAAGAATGCGGATATCGATGTCTCGCCTCTGGGGCGGGCATTGGGGTTGGCGCGCCAGCAAGGCGCGAGCGAGGATGTCGTGGGCCGCGCACGTGCGGTGGTCGACATCCTCACCACCCTGCATATGGATATCGATACCCTGGTGGCCGGTTTCATTTGCAGTCTGGGTGAGAAGGATCTGTCTGCGGACGATGTCCGTTCGGCCTTCAGCGACGTGGTGGCCGGGCTGGTCGATGGGGTGCGCAAGATGCGTATCGTGGATGACTTCCGCCAGCAGGCACAGAGTGGTGACACGCAGTATCTCGAAGGTCTGCGCAAGTTGTTACTGGGCATGGCCGAGGACGTGCGGGTGGTGTTCGTGAAGCTGGCCGAGCGGGTGCAGATCATGCGCGAACTAAAACATCGCTCAGAGGATGAGCGCGCTCATGTGGCGCAGGAGACCATGGACATCTTCGCGCCGCTGGCCAATCGTTTGGGCATCTGGCAGTTGAAGTGGGAGCTGGAGGATCTCAGCTTCCGCTTTCTGCAGCCGGAGACCTATATGCGGGTGGCGAAGCTGCTGGACGAGCGGCGCGTGGATCGTGAGCGATACATCAACCTGGTGCTGGAGCAGGTGCGTGCCGAGCTGGCGCACGCCGGTATCCGGGGAAAGGTGGCCGGACGTCCCAAACATATCTACAGTATCTGGCGAAAAATGTCTGGTAAGTCCGTAGATTTCAAGGAATTGTTTGATGTTCGCGCTGCCCGTGTGCTGGTCGACACAGTGGCCGATTGCTACGCCGTGCTGGGATTGGTGCACAGTCGCTGGCAGCCTATCCGCAGCGAATTTGACGATTACATTGCCTCGCCCAAGGAAAATATGTATCAGTCCCTGCACACGGCGGTGGTGGGCCCTGAGGGCAAGGCGCTGGAGATCCAGATTCGTACCTTTGAGATGCATCGGCATTCCGAATATGGTGTTGCCGCCCACTGGGGATACAAGGAAGGCGGGAGGCAGGATACGCAGTATGGTGAAAAAATTGCCTGGCTGCGGCAGATTCTCGAATGGAAGGACGAGGAGCGTAATGCCGGCGATTTCATCGACCGTTTCAAATCCGAGGTTTTTCAGGATCGTGTCTACGTGCTGACCCCGAATGGCAAGGTGGTGGATTTGCTGCGTGGGGCGACGCCGCTGGATTTTGCCTATCATATCCACACCGATGTCGGACATTGCTATCGTGGTGCCAAGGTCAACGGCCGCATCGTGCCCATTGGCTACGAGTTGCAGAATGGCGAACAGGTCGAGATACTGACGTCCCGGCAGGCTTCGCCCAGCCGTGACTGGCTCAATCCACAGCTGGGCTATCTGAAAAGCTCGCGCGCGCGCGCCAAGGTGCGCAGCTGGTTTCGCCTGCAGGATTTTGATCGCAACGTCAGCGATGGGCGCTCGCTGTTGGATAGAGAGCTGCACCGCCTGTCGGTGACGGATCTGAATCTGGAGCTACTGGCGAAACGCTTCCATTACAACCGTCTGGATGATTTTCTTGCCGCTTTGGGCTGTGGCGATATGGCCAGCACGCAGATCGCTGCTGCGGTCAACGAACAGGTGCTGCCGCCGGCGACGGAAATACCGCCACCCGTGTTACGCCAGCCGGAGGTTGCCGGTGGCGGCGACGTGCACGTGATGGGCGTAGGGGACTTGATGACTCACATGGCACGCTGCTGTAAACCGGTTCCCTTTGATGCCATCGTTGGCTACATCACCCGTGGCCGCGGGGTGACCATTCATCGTCGTGACTGCCCCAATCTGCTGCGCCTGCAACAGACAGAGTATGAGCGTCTGCTGGAGGTGGATTGGTCGCAGAACATCCAGAACACCTATCCGGTGGAGATTCTGGTGCATGCCTACGACCGCCAGGGTCTGCTGCGTGACATTACCGAAATCCTCACCAATGAACGGCTCAATGTGATGGGCGTAAACACCCTCACGGATCGGCGCACCCATATTGCGGATATGACCCTGTCGCTGGATGTGCACGATGTGGCCCAGCTCAGCGGTGTGCTGGCCAAGGTCGAACAGTTGCCAAACGTGATCGAAGTGCGGAGAAAATCCTCATGAAGTACTACTTTCCCTGCCGTTCATTGGCGGTAGCGGTGGTGTTATTGTGTGCACAGTGATGCCGGCCTGTCGGATATCGAGGACGTGTGTGAATACGGTCAGAATGGTCGTTAGCACCCCCTGGCCCGACGGTTCCCAAAACCCTGACGGGGTATGGTAATCTACGCCGGCAATCGCTGTCGGATGGACTGTTGCCGCAGGGCGCTATCTTTTATTACTGATTCTTTTACTTAATTCCAAATTCAAACACCTAGTTAGGCAAGCATGGGGATCGCTCGTATGTCGTCAATCGAAACTGAAACTTCATCCAGACAAGGTAGTTATTCCCATGAGGAATTGCTCAGTTGTGGTCGGGGTGAACTCTTTGGCGAAGGCAATGCCCAGCTGCCGCTGCCGCCCATGCTGATGTGTGACCGCGTTATCCGCATTGCCGCCAGCGGTGGTATTTATGGCAAGGGTGAAATCATCGCCGAGCTGGATATTACGCCAGATCTGTGGTTTTTCGCCTGCCACTTCGAGGGTGATCCCGTGATGCCGGGTTGTCTGGGTATCGATGCCATGTGGCAACTGGTGGGGTTTTTTCTTGGCTGGAGTGGGGGGCCGGGACGTGGACGCGCACTCGGCGCCGGCGAGGTGAAATTTACCGGACAGGTAACGCCGGCCAATAAAATGGTGACCTATCGCATCAATATGAAGCGCGTCATCATGCGCAAGTTAGTGATGGGTATTGCCGATGCGGTCATGGAGGTCGATGGCCGGGAAATCTATTCTGCAAAGGATCTGCGGGTCGGTCTGTTTACCTCCACTGAAAATTTTTGAGGAAGCGAGGAAAGCATTGTGAGACGCGTTGTAATCACCGGCCTGGGCATCGTATCCAGTATCGGAAACAATCAGCAGGAAGTGTTGGATTCGCTGCGTAAAGGCCGTTCCGGCATTGAATTCAGTCAGGAATATGCCGATCTTGGTTTCCGCAGCCAGGTACATGGCCCGGTGCGCCTGAATACCGAAGAACTCATCGATCGTAAGCTGCGCCGTTTCATGGGCGATGCTGCGGCGTTCAATTATCTCGCCATGGTGCAGGCCATTGACGATGCCGGTCTGAGCGGCGAGCAGGTGTCCAATCCGCGCAGCGGCCTGGTGGTCGGTTCCGGCGGCGCCTCCAATGAAAATGTCGTACTGGCCGCTGATTTGCTGCGTACCAAGGGTGTGCGCAAGGTCGGGCCATTCATGGTGCCGCGCGCGATGGGGAGCACCACTTCCGCCTGTCTGGGCACCGCCTTCAAGATCAAAGGCGTGAGCTATTCCATCAGCTCCGCCTGTTCCACCAGCGCACACTGTATCGGCAACGGCATGGAACTGATCCAGCTGGGCAAGCAGGACATCGTCTTTGCCGGCGGTGGCGAGGAGTTGCACTGGAGCCAGTCGGTGCTGTTTGACGCCATGGGCGCCATGTCATCCAAGTACAACGACACCCCGGATAAGGCTTCACGGGCCTTCGATACCCATCGTGATGGCTTTGTGATCGCCGGTGGCGGTGGGCTGTTGGTGCTGGAAGAGCTAGCGCACGCCAAGGCGCGCGGTGCGAAGATTTATGCCGAGCTGGTGGGTTATGGCGCGACCTGTGATGGCCACGACATGGTGCAGCCCTCCGGCGAGGGCGCCGTGCGCTGCATGCAGCAAGCGTTGGCCACGGTCGATGGCAAGGTCGACTATATCAATGCCCATGGCACCAGCACGCCGGTCGGTGATACCAAGGAACTGGGCGCGCTGCGTGAGGTATTTGGTGACCACGTG
>JALTPW010000232.1 GCA_026999335.1 Chromatiales bacterium | reverse complement strand
CCAAACTGATGTAAGTCCTTGTTTCGTATGGCGTCCCCAAGGGGATTCGAACCCCTGTTACCGCCGTGAAAGGGCGGTGTCCTAGGCCGACTAGACGATGGGGACATCGACTTTGACACTCGCTGTCGAGTGAACTTGGTGGAGCTAGGCGGGATCGAACCGCCGACCTCCTGCATGCCATGCAGGCGCTCTCCCAGCTGAGCTATAGCCCCGAAAAGCGAAGGCGCCATTTTAGAGAAATGGCGATTTCTGTCAAGGAGTAAAGCGACTTATTTTCCACTATTTTGCTGTTTTTCGATCTTTGCCCAGGAGTCACGCAGAGTGACCGTGCGGTTGAAGATGGGCCTGCCATCGGCGGTACGCGCAGGATCCATGCAGAAGTAACCTTCACGCTCGAATTGGAACAGCTCGCCGGACTGCGCACTGCCCAGACCGTCTTCCAGGTAGCAGTGGGTAAGGCTGCGCAAGGAATCCGGGTTGAGGTGCACCTTGTAGTCGCTGCCATCTTTTGTGGCATCCGGCGTCGGACGGGAAAACAGGCGGTCATAGAGGCGAACTTCGGCCTCCATGGCGTGCTTTGCCGATACCCAGTGAATCACTCCCTTAATCTTGCGCCCTTCGGGATTGGCACCCAGGGTGTCGGCGTCGTAGCTGCAACGCAGTGCGATAATATCACCCTGCTCGTCCTTGATGACTTCGTCGCAGCGGATCACGTAGGCATTGCGCAGACGTACTTCGCCGCCGGCCACCAAGCGCTTGAACTTCTTGTTGGGCGCTACCTCCATGAAGTCCTCACGGTCGATCCAGATCTCGCGGCCGAAGGGGATCTCACGCGTGCCAAAGCTCTCATCCTGCGGATGATTGGCGGCTTCAAGTCGTTCCGTCTGTCCCTCAGGGTAGTTTTCGATCACGACCTTGAGCGGCCGTAACACGCCCATACGGCGTGGCGCATGGGCGTTAAGGTCTTCGCGGATGCAGCTCTCCAGCACGCCCATCTCGACGCTGTTCTCGGATTTGGTGACACCGATGCGCTGGCAGAACTCACGGATCGAGGCCGGTGTGAAACCACGCCGGCGCAAACCGGCGATGGTCGGCATACGCGGATCGTCCCAGCCTTCGACAAAACCTTCGTCCACCAATGCCGTCAGCTTGCGCTTGCTGGTGATGGTGTACTGTAGATTGAGGCGCGAAAACTCGATCTGCTGCGGGTGACAGGGCACACCGAGCTGGTCGAGATACCAGTCGTACAGCGGTCGGTGGTCTTCAAATTCCAGGGTACACAGGGAATGGGTGATGCCCTCAATGGAATCTGACAGGCAGTGAGTAAAGTCGTACATGGGGTAGATGCACCACTCTGCCCCCGTCTGGTGATGCACCACGCCGTGGCGGATACGGTAGATGGTCGGATCACGCAGGTTGATATTCGCTGAGGCCATGTCGATCTTGGCGCGCAGTACGCGCTCGCCATCGACAAATTCACCGGCGCGCATGCGCGCGAACAGGTCGAGGTTCTCTGCCACGCTGCGACTGCGATAAGGGCTGTCCTTGCCCGGCTCGGTGAGGGTGCCGCGATACTCGCGTGTCTCCTCCGCGCTCAGATCACAGACGTAGGCCTTGCCCTGCCCGATCAACTGCACTGCATAGTCGTGCAGTTGCTCGAAATAGTCCGAGGCAAAAAACACCTTGTCGCCCCAGTCATAGCCCAGCCAGTGCACATCGCGCTGGATGGCCTCAACGAACTCGGCGTTCTCTTTGTGCGGATTGGTGTCGTCGAAACGCAGGTTACAGGTGCCGTTATAGTCCTCGGCGATGCCGAAATTCAGGCAAATGGACTTGGCATGGCCGATGTGCAGGTAGCCATTAGGCTCGGGTGGAAATCGGGTCGCCACGCGGCCGTCATTTTTGCCCGCAGCGATGTCGCGATCAAGGATCTGGCGGATGAAATTGGTCAGCGTGCTCGAAGCGTCGTTCTGATCCATGCCCTGCCCTCAGTTTGCTGCGCGCTGGCGAATAAACGCCAGCGCCTTATCGATGCGTCGCAGGCAGGCATCTTTACCCACCAGATGCAGAGTGACATCGATGCCCGGCGAGGCCGCGCGCCCCACCACCGCTACACGCAACGGCTGGGCCACCTTGCCCATCTTCACCACCAATGCATCGGAAACATCCTTCACCACTTGATGCAGAACCTCGGGTTGCCAATCCTCCACCGCCGCCAGCGCCTCGCGCATCTTTTCTAGCGGCTCTTGCGCCACCGGGCGCAGGTGCTTCTTTGCCGCCGTTTCATCGAATTCATCAAAATCGCGGTAGATGAACTCGCTGATCTGCGCCATCTCCACTAACGTCTGGGCACGCTCCTTCTGCGCCATCACCACGTCCATAATGTCCGGCCCGTCGCAGGGATCAATGCCCAGCTTGCCGAGATGAATGCCCAGGTGATGGGCGATCTTTTCCGGTTCGGCCGCCATAATATACTGCTGGTTCAGCCACAGCAGCTTTTCGGGATTGAAGGTGGACGCCGCGCCGTTGACGTCACCGACATCGAACAACTCGATCATCTCGTCGAGAGAAAAGATCTCCTGGTCGCCACTCGACCAGCCCAGGCGCACCAGATAATTGAGCAATGCCTCGGGCAGATAGCCCTCCTCGCGGTACTGCATCACGCTCACCGCGCCGTGGCGCTTGGACAGGCGTTTGCCGTCTTCACCGAGAATCATGGGCACATGGGCATAGACGGGCAGCTCGGCGCCCAGGGCCTTAAGCAGGTTGATCTGGCGCGGTGTGTTATTGAGATGATCATCACCGCGGATCACGTGGGTGATGCCCATATCCCAATCATCCACCACCACGGTCAGGTTATAAGTCGGCGTGCCGTCGCTGCGGGCGATGATCAAATCATCCAGCTCGGTATTCTGAAACGCCACCTTATCCTTGATGAGGTCCTCCACCACCACCACGCCATCGGTGGGATTCTTGAAGCGAATCACTGGCTCCACGCCTTCGCGCGCCTCGTTACGCCTTCGGCACCGTGCATCGTAGCGCGGCTTTTCCTTGCGCTTCATGGCCTCCTCGCGCATTGTATCCAGCTCTTCGCGAGTACAATAGCAGTGATAGGCCAGGCCCTTGTCCATCAGTTGCTGAATCACCTCGTTATAGCGCGCGAAGCGGTCTGTCTGATAGAACGGCCCCTCATCGTACTCCAGTCCCAACCAGGTCATACCCTCCAGAATGGCATTCACCGATTCCGTCGTGGAACGTTCCCGATCCGTATCTTCGATACGCAACACGAAACGGCCCCCATGCTTGCGGGCATGCAGCCAAGAATAGAGGGCGGTGCGGGCGCCACCAATGTGCAGATAACCCGTGGGGCTGGGCGCAAAACGCGTACGCATGATTGGCATTCACTCATTCAGACGGAAAAGAGGCGCCATTGTAGCAAGCCATCGGCAAATAAAGGAGGGATTGAGCAACAACAGGCAGCCGCTAAAGCACCCCTTCAGTCTCCATGGGCTTGGTGATCCAGTATTTGCCACGACGACTATCGTCATTCCGGCGCAGGCCAGAATCCAGTAGGTTCTTTGTGGGCACCAACTGCGGCTTTAGCATCCTGCGTCGCTTTACCGCCTAAATTTATGTAAGCGTTCGCATGCGTGACGTGGTGCCGAGCCCTCGGCTTGCAACGGCGAGATCCATTCAGGTTTGACGCGGCCCCCGCCAATTCGTAGAATCCCATTCCTCGAAAGATTCGGGCGATTAGCTCAGCGGGAGAGCACTGCCTTCACACGGCAGGGGTCGCTGGTTCGAACCCAGCATCGCCCACCATTTCACTAATCTGACTTTGTACAACCCTAATGGCCATGAGGCTATAGCCCGCATAAGCCTAACTATCTCACTGCGTTCGTAAGTTTGACTAAACTGGTTCGAACCCAGCATCGCCCACCATTTCACTAATCTGACTTTGTACAACCCTAATGGCCATGAGGCTATAGCCCGCATAAGCCTAACTATCTCACTGCGTTCGTAAGTTTGACTAAACTGGTTCGAACCCAGTATCGCCCACCATTTCACTAATCTGACTTTGTACAACCCTAACGGCCATGAGACTATAGCCCGCATAAGCCTAACTATCTCACTGCGTTCGTAAGTTTGACTAAACTGGTTCGAACCCAGTATCGCCCACCAAATTCAATGACTTACAGAACACCGCCCACCGCAAAAAGCTCTGTAAGTGAACGGTAAGTGAAAACCTCACTCGCCACGACCTCCCCGCTTTGGCGGGGTAGTTCCTTCCTTACCTTCGCCCCGCCGGCCAGACTGACCGCGTTTCCTGTCTTCTTCCCGGTGACTATCCGCACCACTAATTCTTGATTCACTGAATTTCACACAGGCACAAAAAAGCCCCACCGAAGCAGGGTATCTTGCGAGGGCTGTTTACGCCAGCGTGGCGCTATGCGGCCACATGCTCGATCTTCTGGTACTCGAGGCCGCGCTCATTCTCCAGCGTCCACAGGTCAACCGCCTGTTGCATCCCCAGCCAGCTCTCGAGGGTGGTGTCCAGAAGGCGGGCAAGGCGCATGGCCATGTCTGCGGAAAGGACGCGTTTCTCATGGATAAGGTCTGACACGGTGAGGCGAGAGACACCGAGGCGCCGGGCCAGTTCGGCCTGGGTCATACCCAGCTCTGGCAGGATGTCTTCGCGCAGGATGGCGCCGGGGTGGGTAGGCTTGCGGGTTCTGGTAGCCATCAGTGGTAATCCTTCAAATTCACGTCGTAGGCGTTGCCCTGCCAAAAGGCAAAAGTGATCTGCCAATTTCCTGAAACCGTCACGTTGTCGGTGCCTTTGCACCTCCCAGTGAGTTCGTGGAATCGGTATCCCGGCAAGTTCATATCGGCCGCTTCCACCGATGCCTCCAGGCGATCCAGCAAGCGCTCGATTTGCGCGGCGTGCTGTGCAACTCCCGGTCAGGAAAAAGCGCTCAAGGCCCTTGTGGGTGAACGTCTTTATCATTGTTTGAGTGTAATGCGAGACATTACATTTTTTAAACTTTTTTGGGCTTCTGGGACGGTGGCTTCCTACCTAGTGCCAGCCCGAAAACCCATGAAACAAGCTACGATTCCGGGCGAGGTCAATTCACCTGTCATTTAAGTGGGTATAATAACGTGTTTT
>JALTPW010000231.1 GCA_026999335.1 Chromatiales bacterium | reverse complement strand
GTAACCAGATGAGCGCGGCCACACCCACGATGATGCCCAGTTCGGACGACGAACAGCCCTTGAAGATCGCCGGCTCCACATTGAGCCGGTCGGCCAGAATGTCGTCACGATCCGACATCGATTAGATGACGCCCGCGGCTTCTGTGAGCAGGTAGCTGGCAAAGATCAGCACGATCGCACCGACGATGCCGAGCACGCCCACTTCGGCCCATTCGGCCTTGCCCTGGCGAGCCTCGTTAAACTTGGCGAAACCGAGATAGGCGATCCACAGGAAACCAAGCACAGCAATCGCCAAGCCCAGAACCAGGCCGCCATCCTTGATGTAACCGGAAATGAGCGCGATCCAGTCACCGGCCGCTGGCGCGGTACTGGGTGCGACTGGCGTCGGCAGCGCCGCCCATACCGATTGAGTTGCCGAGGCTGCCAACAACCCGATTGCGGTTGCCACCCGTTTTACTGATTTCTTCATCATTACTTTCTCTCCGAGGTAACGGGGTTGCCCCCTGTTATGAATACCGGGGACATCCCCGAACTACTGCGGCAATGGCCAACGGCCGCTACCGCAGATAAAAACCCAACACCATGAGCACGATGCTGGCGCGCAACGTTGCCCAAATCACATCGAACAAAACCACCTGCCCTTTCTGCCAGGCACGGAAGGTGCCTAGCGTGACCCAAATGACCCAGATGAAGGCCAGCACCAGCACGACCGATGCGATACCGGTGAGCAGCGTCGCCGGTGTAAAACCGGAACCTGCTTGGAATGCCGTGTTTTGGGCCGCCGTCATGACCTGCCATCACCGACGGTAATCGCCACGCAGTGGCGGGAAAGTCCGGGGTTCTGAACGCGGGGCATCGATGTGCTCCTGAATCCCGAGTCGAATCCGATCGAGATCCTGGCGCAACCAGTCATACTGGAAGCGAACACGGGCATCCGGATTGGCTTGTGAAGCCGCTTCCGTGATCAGCGGATCTATAGCCTGAAGTTCGTGGATAATCTGGGCAAGTGCTGCCCGTTCGCCGTCTGCGTCAGCGACGGCAAACTGAACCGGCAGAGTTGCACCAAGCAAGCCGATAATTAGAACTTGGGTAATTCGCATTGATGTCCTCCCCGTATTGCGCATGAGGCGCAGGATGAGGGATAGAGGGAGGACTAGCTATGGAAAATCAATTCAGAAATGTGCGGGCTTTTTGATGCCCCAACTGAAGTGAGTACGCAGCACAACAGCAAGGCATCTATTTAGCAGAATGGGCTCTGCAGACCAACGTTAGCGCCTCACTTACAAGACTACTTTCGAACGGACCGAACGCCGCCATCAGTGTCGAAAAACGTGATACCTCCGGATTTCACATCCTTCATAATTGCCTTGGCAGTTTGTTCGCCCAAAATGTCCGCATGTTCGATTTCAACGTGCACGTCGTATTGGACCGTTACGCTGTCGATCGGAATGCGCTGGCCATTCGACGCATTCAAATAGCAGTTTGGAAAAATCAGCGTCTCTACAACATCCGTGGCGGGCAGGTTATTTGTGGGAAGCATCTGACGTATTTCCTCGTAGGACGCGACGTGATTTCCTGCACTGTCCACGATAAAAGAGTCGTAGTTGCTACCTAAAAACGACGCATCGATCTGCTCATCTGGCTTCAGAGTACTGAGATATGCTTGTGTCACATCTGGTCGCAGCTGGGTAATCTCCGGAGTAATGATGAATGTCCGAAGGCAAAATTTCTCGATCCGAGCCTCTCTGTCCTCATCAGTGGGCGGCCGTATTTCCTTCAACGCTATGCCGTAGTGTTCCGCGTATTGTTTCGCGCCGGACTGAAACCCGAAAAGACTGACGAAGATACCCTGTAGTCCGGGTACATCTGCGAGGACACCAAAGAAGTCGCGAATCCGCCCAATCGGCACAGTACCATCAAAGGCTTTACACTCGATCGCCGTCCTGTAGACCTGCCCCGCAAGTGTGAATTCCCAGTAAACATCTATCTGGTGTGCGCATCCTGAACAGCCAACAAGGTCTGTCTTATTGTGTTCGATCTTAATATCGTCAAAACCGTCGGCGTCGTGAAGCGTCTGATAGAGCGCTTGAACGAACAACTCATACGCAGTGCCCTTTGCTGTGTTACTCATCTCGGGCATCCCCATCCGGTGCATCCGCCTCAAGGCCGCGCGCGAGTTCCTCTACTAGCGCCAGACACTGTCGGACACCCTCTTCCTTTACGACGATGCGTTGCCCTTCCATATAGGAAGAGTCACCGCTTCGCTGGATGTAATCGGCGTCTACAAGACCATCCTTGTGGGCCAATAAGTGGCGCTGTTGAAAATACCGGGTGAGGTCAGCGAGTTTGCCCGCGCCAAGATAGTGCTCGAAATCGTGACCGCAGGCCTGACGCCAAAGATCGCTACCGTTGTTGAGATTCTGAAAGACGTTCCGACGAGGCACGGCGGCACCAGGCTTTCGCAGATAAAGCGCCTCAACGTAGCGCTGAAAGGCCATCACTGCATTCACGAGACAGCTCTCGATAATGGCGCGGATAGTGTTTTCGGCAACGTCGCGGTCTTCAATGGCCCGTCGCACATGCGCGATCGCGTCCAGGGACGCGAGCAGCGACTCCATGGACCGTGCAAAGTCCCGGTCGACCGAGTTATGGCCACAGGCGGGACAAAAGTAGGCTGCGCCAATAACATCATAGAGACAGCCACACTCCGGGCAGGTTATCTTGAGCTCCATCGGCTCGGCAGCCGAGGGCGGCAAAGCAATGTGCCTGGGTTTGTGGTCGACGGACATTGTTATGCGCAGGAAGCTGTTACGGGGCTGTCTCCTGTTCCAGTGATCTGCGTCGCGCTTCATCGCCTCGTTGATTTCACCGGTCACTTCGCCGAAGGCCGCCTGCTGAGCGTGCTCAATCTGAACCTCTGTCCACCACTGATCCGATGGCGCACTGTGACGGCAAAACGGGCAAAACACTTCCTCGTCCCTGACCTTGTCTCGCCAGTCATCCTCGTGAATTTTAAACTCGAACAGACATACCTCAGATGGGCAGGCGCGGTCCAAATAACCGTCGGCGTCGGCCGGTATGGAAACTGAGACCTGCCGGCCGTCCAGATTCTCAAGAGCGCGTATCAGGTCTTCAAACATTTCTTCGATTACAACGCCTCACCGGCGAAACCGCGGTGTCCATGATTCTTCCAGGTCGCCTTCTTCATCTTCGACTTCGTCCGGTGATTCCATTCCCGTCAACACAGTAAGCGTCTTGCCGTAACTGCCCAGGCCGATGACTTCTTCAACAATCTCCTGCCGATTCGATCCGTTGAACCAGTCCTGAAGCTCCGATACACCTTCAGCGCGTGCCGCTTGCTCGATATTGTTCTTATCAGTGTTGAAACTGGCAGTAAGACAGTCCGCAGGCAAAGGTGTGCCCTTGCGAATCCAGTCGAGGCCAGGGAAGTCCTTTAGAGGCCCGGACATAAAGGCATAGTCAATGGTTCGGCCATCACTTCGAATCACTGCAACCGGATCGCGGTTGGTCTGGGCAAAGCGGATGGCTGTTGCTTCCAGAGAGGTGACACATTCACCTTTGAGCCTCTCTATGGCATTCAGGCCCTCCCCTGCACGTTTCGCCGCAGCGGTAAATAGCTTGGTTGGCATGAGCAATGCCGCGGCAAAGTGGTCGGCTTCCTGTTCGTATTTATCGACACTTCGGAAGCTGGCATGGGAAACATGCCGCCCCTGTGCGTCAAATATCGCGTCGGGATGACCCGGCAGTCGGTAGTGGCCAATCTCGTGGGCGACGGAAAAATTCTTGAATCCGTCGTTGTCTACATGAGTTGGGTAACATATACCGAACTCACCATTGACATGGAGCAGCATTCCGGACGCACCACCCATATTGGCAGGCAACGGACGCAGTTCGATATCCAGCCGGCGGGCGATCGCAAACGGGTCGATGGGCAGTGAGTCAATTTGCAGCTCTTGTAGGAGCCGCTCTGCTTCCCAATATACCTTGATGAACTGATCGGTTCGGCGCGCCATCTATCACCCCTTTGGCTTTTTGTCCTTCGCCTTGGAAGCCAACATCTCGATGAAGTCGTCGGCCATCTCCTGATACTCGGTAGAAAGGCCAGAATAGTGCCGATGAAGCTTATCAGCGCTGGTCGCCGAAGCTTCCATGGCATCTGTCCGACCGAGAAGATAGTCGGTCGTGACACGCAAAGCATCTGCCAGGCGTTTCAGATTGTCGAACGACGGTTTGCGCGTACCGGTCTCAAAGTGCGAGACCGCGGAGGCTTGAAGGGCGGCACGCTTGGCGAGTTCGCCTTGGCTAAGTTCTCTGAATTCTCTCGCTGCTCGAAGCCGCTCCTTGAATATATCACTCGGTTTGGTTGACATAGATATGACGGTTCCGTATACTTTATTATGACGTTTACGTTATGTCTGCTAGGCGCATTTTTTTGGCCTGCGGCATTACGATATCGTCATATTATGTATTACGTTTCAAAAAATCTCAAGGAGAAAGAACGTGAGCAAAAAACCAGATAGCCACCATGTCGTGCCAAACCCTGAAGGGGGCTGGGACGTCAAGCGGGGTGGCGCCGGTCGCACCAGCGGCCACTTCGAAACCAAGCAGGAAGCCGTCGATCGTGGCCGTGAGATCAGCCGCAATCAGGGCACTGAACTGCGCATCCATAACCGAGACGGTCGGATCGCCCGTAGCGACAGCCACGGTCATGATCCGTGTCCGCCCAAAGACAAACGATAGTGAGGAACATCATCATGCAGCACGAACACGAGCACTGCCACAACAGTGGCGACCACGGCAAGCCTGAGACCTATCACATCTTGGTGGATCACAAACCCCATGACTGGCCGAAACCAGTCATCACCGGGGCAGAGATCAAGCAGTTGGCAGGGGTCGATCAGCAGACCTTCGAGGCCTGGCACGATGTGCCGGGTCCAGAAGACGATCTCGTCGGTGACACCGATAATGTGGATCTGACTGGCAAAGGAACCGAGAAATTCTTCACTATTAAGAAGACCACCACGGAGGGCTGAGCGAGTGAGTTTCTTACCGGCCAGAGACCGTGAATACCTTGTGTCGAAGGGGATTGTATTCGAAGAGCACGACGAAGACGGGCAGAAAGGAATTATCCTCAAGGAGCGCCCTTTACCCGTCGACCGCTTCGATACGGGGAAGGCAGACATCCTGATTCTGCTGCAGTCAGGCTATCCGGATACAGCCCCGGACATGTTCTACCTCCTGCCATGGGTGAAGTTGACAAACGGAGGCCGGTATCCACGGAAGGCGGATCAGCCCTTCCAGTACAAGGGCCAATCCTGGCAACGCTGGTCGCGTCACAACAGGGAGTGGCGGCCCGGTGCCGACGGTATTTGGACGATGCTCAAGCGTGTGGAATTTGCCCTGCAGGAAGCGGCATGACGACCTACAGCCTGACGTTTTGTGCTGAGGATTACGAGGCGCTTAAAGCACATCTCATCCGCGAGGACGGTTGCGAACGTGCAGCCTATCTGTTGTGCCGAGAGGCCCGCACGGGAATCGACCCGTGGGAGAGACAAGTCCACGAAAAGTTCCTGGTAACTCGCATCATCCCCGTACCCGACGAGGACATCGAGGAATCGACGCCAGCACACATTTCATGGCGAACGCACTCCTTCGTTCAGTCGCTAAAGGAGGCCGCCGGCAATGACCAGGTCGTCGCTATAGTGCATAACCACCCCACCGGCCTGCTGGCATTCTCCCCACAGGATGACGCCAACGAGCCCGATCTTCTACAAGGAGCGCTGAATCGCAACGGCGACGGTACGCGCATACTGAGCATCGTGCTTACACCGGACGGGCAGATGACGGGGCGGATATGGTTGCACCCTTCCAAAACCGGCCACGAACCACTATCGATTGTCCGCGTTATCGGCCCGCGCATAACCCTGCATTACCCAGACCGGGCAACAGTGCTGGACATGCCTGCATTCCACCGACAGGCTCTAGCGTTCGGCCAGGCCCTCAACCGGGATCTGCGCAAGCTGCGTATCGGCATAGTCGGCTGCGGCGGTACCGGAAGTGCTGTCGCCATGTTGCTGGCGCGGCTGGGCATTGGCCAGATCGTACTGATCGATAACGACATCGTTGACCAGACGAATCTCAATCGTCTCCACGGCGCGCGTCAGGCAGATGCTGACGCTATGCGGCCGAAGGTCGAGGTTGTCGCCCGAGAGATCACCGAGCTCGGGCTTGGCGTGCGTGTCACGCCGTTCGATGCCTGGGTCGGCAACCCACTTTGCCGGGACGCGCTGAAGGCTTGCGACGTGATTTTCGGCTGTACCGACGATCACGATGGCAGGATGTTCCTGAACCGCTTCGCCTACTACTACCTGACACCGGTCATCGACATCGGCCTAGCGATCGACGTCGGCAACGAGGACGTACCAAACATCAAAGCACTTGATGGCCGCGTTACTGTTATCGGACCGGGACATACCTGCCTCCTGTGTCGCGAAATCATTGACACCGCTATTGCGGCCGATCAGGCTCTAAAACGCAAGAACCCAGAGGAGTACGATAAGAGGAAGGCCGAGGCCTACGTGTTCGGTGAGGGCAACCCCAGCCCAGCCGTAGTAACCTTTACCACGGAATTGGCCTGCATGGGTGTCAACGAGTTGCTGCACCGCTTGCAGGGGTTCCGCGGGCCGGACGGTCATGCAGCTAACAGGGTTCGGCGCTTTCATCACAATGAAGACCGCCGCCCCGGTCGGCACCCTCGACCTGACTGTCCACTCTGTGCATCTAAAGACACATGGGGTACCGGCGATGTCGATCCTTTCTTGGACAGGATTGAGTAGTGATGTCGTGGTTCGGAACTCTCCTGCGCGATATTGCAGTTCACCTCGGCTTCATTCGCAGCCCCGAACTGATCAGCCAGCTGGTATCTGACCATCCCGCACCAGAAGCCATGCAGCCCGGCATAATCTACATCGTCGGGGGTCCGGGCTATCAGAAGTGGGCAGTATTCCGATGTCCTCGATACAAAGATGAGATTATCCAACTGTCCTTGATGGCGAACCGACGGCCACGCTGGACCATCACGACCGACTTCATAGGCCGCCCAACCATCCATCCCTCTGTGCGACAGCTAGATGGTTCCTTCGCTCACTTCTGGGTCAAGCGTGGTTTGGTAGAATGGTGCGCAGATAGTGGGCGAAGGATAATGATTACACATTCATAGTGTGCGCTAGCAGGACTCTACAAACCTCCCCTCGAAGATTCACGCATATTTCGGCCAACTCATAGATACTTTTTGAACGTACTTGCCGTTACCGCCACCGTCAGCGCGAACAACGTCGCAAACGGCAAGATGACGAAGCTTGGATGCAGACTGAACGGTAAGGCGAGATAAGTCACCCAGGTCAGGATGACTAGCGGGAGAGCTGCCTTCTTTGCGTAGTGGTAGACGAAAGAACTTTCACGGCCCCCACCCCATCGGCGTAGATCGCGCTGCACCAACCCGTCAACGAGCGCGACCAAGCTAAACAGCAGGAAGATCGGCATGGCCAAGGTCAGAATCGCAAGGCGCACCGAGAACACCTGGGTCACCTGCATCATGGCGATGATGTACTCTGCTATGGGCTGGTAGATCTTGTGCAGCGTTGGTCTGATGCCCTGCTCGTACTTCAGCGGTGGCGGTGACACCCAGCGAATAAAATCAACAAACCGCGTCACCTCGAACAGGTAGTGGTAGGTATTATCAGCGAACCGTTTGGCGAATCGTGCTGGGTCGGAGGTAACGACACTGCGACGAAAATCGTTATCGAGATAACTGATCTCGCTGGTCAGCATGGTACGGCTGTGGTCGATGCCTTGATCCGGCCACCAGAGAACCATACCTGCCCATTCGACGATGATCGAAAATACCAATGAGAGCAGCAGCCACTGGATGATTTTTGCAGTACCGGTCAGACCTTTGGAAATCAGCCCTTCCTGCACCACCCGCCGACGTGGATCGGCAACGGCCTCAGCCATTGGAGTCCTCTGGATCTAACTCGGGCTCACTGACATCTGGCGCAGCTGCCCACCACGGTTCCTGAACCCGATACCAGTGATCGTTGGTGATGTAGGTTCGTTCCATTTCGTTGGCGATCTCAGTAAGCGTTTCCGGCATGTCAGCATCGGAGGCCGGCAGGGGCATACGGATCTTCCAGAGCTGCCCGCCCTCCAGGAGTGCGAAGGCCTGCCCTTTGGGCAGCGTAATCAGCTCGGCTGGCGTGAGCATAGGGACTTCCGAAACGCTGATGCGGTCCTCGTTGCGGGAGCTGAAGTCGATTCCGGAACCCGGATCCGAGGAATCGTTGACCCCGGAGACACTCATCAAGGTGAACACCTCGACCTTCGGTAGCTGGTTGGTGAGCATCTCGGCCGTCGCAAGCTCCTTGACCCTTAGCATAATCATGGTGTTGAAGTTGCCCGCCACCTGCCCGGCTTTCGCCCGATTGCCGATGCGTGCTTCAACATCCGACCAGGTCTGGGTGTAGGCCGTGACCTGAAAGCCGGCGCCACCGGCCTTGTTCAGTAATGGGACGAACTCGTCGCCGATCAGTTCGTTGAACTCATCGGCGTGCATGGAGATCGTCGGTGGCGTGCCGATAGCGTCACCCTCCACGCCGTGCTTGTAAATGTGCCCGGCGACCGACACCAGATCGGCGAACATGGAATTGCCTACCGCACTGGCCACCGTGGTATCGGTCAGGGCATCCAGTCCGACGTAGACGATGCCCTTGCGCCTGATCACGTCCATCCACTCGAAGATGGGCCGCGTGTCCTGCTCGTCCAGATAGTCCGGCGAGATCAGTTCGGCGATATTGCCCGTGGTCAACTTCTCCATCAGCGGGCCGACGGAGCTGACGATCTTGTCGAAGTAGGTCTTGTCGTACTTGAAAGCCGACACCAGCCCATCGAGGACTGGATCGTAGAGATCCTGTGCCTGCAGATGACGCATCAGAGCGATGGCTTCTTTATTGCGACCCCGCAATGCCGCCGGCAAGTTACGTTCCGAGATCTTGCTGGCCAGTTCTTCCACCTGCTCCTTCCAGTCCTCGGCGCCGTGCGTATCCAGATGGGACCGGGCATACTCCATGAACAGGGGCTCGATGTCGTTGATGTAACGCCGCACCTGCTGATAGTCCGGACGCCGCCCCAGCGCCACCAGTGCCCGGGCGATAATATTGACGGAGCGCCAGGCGAACTCCTTAAAGGCGGCCGAGTTGCCTTCGCTGGGCAACTGGTTGGCGATGCGCGTCGCCACCTCGGTAATGCGCGAGAAGTTACCGATGGCATTGTAGCGGGAGGAGACCTGCGGGAATCCCAGATGGAACATGTAGAAGTCCTTGGCCCGCCCGGCCCGCTTGGCCTCGGCATATACACGCCGCAACAAACCCGCATCCCCCTTGGGATCGAAGACGATCACCACATCCCCGCGGCGAATATCCTGGGTGATTAGGATCTCGGCCAGCCGGGTCTTGCCGACGCGGGTAGTTCCCAGGACCAGTGTGTGCCCCACCCGTTCGCCGATATCCATCCACACATCCTGCTCATCCGGCTCGACGGCATGCAGGGCCGGTTTGCCCCCAACAGCCGGCAAAGGGGCCAGCGGATTCCACCAGGCCCGGACCCGGAGCAACCGCGCCAGCAAACTCAGGATCGGGACCGATTCCCAGGCAACCTCCTTGCGGCGTGCCCACTGATAGAGCGTACCCGGCTGGACGTAACGCTGGACCTCCGGCCTGATGGTATCGCGCAGGCGCTGGGTGTGTTTCTGGGTCCAGCGAAAGCCCCGGCCCAGAAAGAGTTTGCGGCGGCTGAGCGGGATCTTGCGCGATCGTACTTTATATATAGGCAGTCGGCGCATGTTGCGTTGGTAGCGCAGCACCCGCCAGGCCTGCCGGCCCCGGATCAGGCCGATCAGGCCCAGTACGGCGCCGGCGCCATAGGCGACACCCGGCGGCATCATCAGCGCCCACGGGGCCAGAATGGCTATCCCTGCCGTCGCAAAAGCCACCAATGTCGACCACAGCTCGACCGGGGGCCGTAGCAGGGCTTCGATGGGATGGGTACTCACTGCTCGATACCGTGCGCCGAGATCAGCACCGGATAATGAGAGACGCCCAGGGCCTTGGCGATGTCGCTGCCCGACGCGGGCAGAATGGACAGACCATCGGCCAGTCTGGCGATCGTTCGCAGATCCTCCATCGTCTCGGCTTGCACCAGCATCCCGACGGCGCCTATTTCTTTCAACCGCTCGCGGTGCGCCTGCAACCATTGCCGGGATCGCGACTCGGAACCAATCAGAAAGAAAGGTCGGGTGAACGGTCGATCATGTGCGCGTGCCTGTACCAGGTCCGGTGTCAGGCCGGGCGATTGTATGGGTAACCAGGCTTTAGGGTCAGCTGCACCGAGTCGCGGTTTTGTCGGCATCGGGTTTTGCTGCGGCATGCCTTCTGCCGATTCGAAAACCTCGAAAAACGGCGCGATGGGCTGAGTATGACCGCTGTCATAGATCACGGTCAGATCGGCCTGAGCCATTATGGGCACTAGCAGGCAACCCATAACCATGACCTTCCGGCAATACGGACTGAATCGACCCATCGTGTTATCCCGTCTGTACAATGCGCTGCCAGTGAGAGATGACACGGCGACGGTACCGGTCGGCCCGATGGGTGTCCGTCGGTGCGTGATAGCAACCCACGCTGGCCCACCAGTCCTGTCGAGTGACATAACAGCTCTGCAGAATCCCAGCGCCGACACGCAGGTTATGATAGGGATCGAGCGCCTGCCACGGTGTCCCGAGTTGATCCTGATGATAACGCCAGTTGACCTGCATCAGGCCGACATCGATGGAACGCTTCCCCGCCTTCAGATACGCCATCAATGCCTGCCAGGCCGCTTGCCGGGAACCGAAGAAATACCCCCGGCCAGCAACATTCAATGTCCAGGGCCAGGGCCGGAGGGCACCGGCCTGTCCCGTCGGCTTACCGCTTTCAGTAAGTGCCACAGCGAACAGAACGCTCTGGGGGATGCCCTGCTCAGCCGCAATCATGCGATAACCGGCGGGCACGGATTCGTCCGCCCTGCTCATGGCAGGCAGCAACAGGACGGCAAATACGATCGGCCAGCCAAAAACACGCATCAACGCCACCATGGGTTACAGATCCGAAACGGGGAGACTTGAGACGTCCTCGCCCCACCGCCGCAATACGGACGGGACTTCACCTTGCCCCTGGGTCAGTTTGTCGAGGGCACCACCCTCATGATTGAGGGTGATCCGCCGGCTGCGTACCCAATCGGGATTGATCTTGTGTGTGGTAGCCCAGCTACGCACCGCCGCATCATCGCCCTTGTCCACATCGGTGAGATAGATATCGATACCGCTGACTTCATCGATCCGTTTTAATAACTTTTTCAGCAGCAGATCGCAGGCCGGACAATCCGGGCGTGTAAAGAACAACAGACGGTCCCCGGACTGAAAGGGGTTTTTCACATCACGCTTTCCCGGCAACCGGCTTACGTCGATCAGAGACACATTCGGATACAGGCGCTTGGCTGCGGCGTCGTAGGCGCGCTGGAACGCAAGGATACGACCGGCGTCTTCATACATCGCACGCGCCCACACTTCGGCATACCGCTGTCGCTCCGCGTCATCGCGCGCATGAATACCGAGCACCTCGATGGGCGATATGGTCGATGGGCTGATGCTCCCGCGAATGCCCTGCATCAACTGTTTGTAACGGCGCCACTCCGTCTCCGACAAACCCCATAGACGGGCATGCGCCAGATCCGTGGCAGATAAGACGTTCGTGGCTTTGTGCGCGCTATCCTGCCCGGTATTCTTGATCTGGGTCTGTGACAACTCGGCGGCCGTCACAGTGTGTGATGCCACAAGGACACACAGAAGAACAACCGGTTTCCATCGTCTATTCATCGGTGCACTCTCCTTCACAGGTGTCGGTCTTCGGCGCGGCCTGGTCGCTCTGGCCGGTATAAGGCACAGACAGATCCTGGTAAATCCCGGACTTGTCAGACAGACACTTACGCTTGTCGGGCGTGGCACGCACTGAATTTGACACAGCCTGCGTGAGAGATGCCATCATACTGGAGGGTTCAACATCACCCTGCTTGTCTACGGTGGCAGATCCCAGCGCAAAACCACCGAAGAGCAACAACACGGCCAATACGATTTCCATCGGTTCTACCTCTGCAATGAAACGGAATGGTGCTGGCCAACCGGCCCTTTGAATTCAACCCGGCCCTTGAGGCGGTCGATGCGAGCCACGGTCCAGCCTGACTGCTGCTCCCCCGACTTCAAAAACGCCACCCGTCCTGCCTGGGAGATGGCCACATAGGTCACGTCATCCCAAACGTCGATGGCATCGACATGAAACGGTGGCGTTTTGGGGGGTCGGGGTTTCAGCCTGGCCACCGGCTTGCGCTGGGCGACCTTGCGCTTCCGGGTCTCCTTGATGAGGGTATTCAGCCGTGAAATGGCCGCATCGATACGCTGGCTAAGGGTCTGGTTACTTTTTGTGAGATCGGCAACGGCCACGTTGATCGCCCGAACCGTTTCGGCCACGGACGCCAGGCTTTGCTTCACATCCGTACTATGGGCAAGCTGTGCTTCGAAGCCACGGTCGATCCGGCCGGACAGGGAGGTCAGGCTCTGGTCGATCTGCTCGATTTTGTCCTCGGCTATGGCTACCTCTGACTCTGGACTCTCGATAACGGCCTGCGTGGGTGTGCCGGGTTCCGGCACCCGGGCGTCATTGATCGGATTCCCCGGCTGTTGGACGATGAAAAATGACAGCCCACCGATGGCGATGATGCCGACCACGACGGCAGACAAGACGGATTTGTACGCCACCCGGCGGGACGTTGGCTGTTCCTCTGCCTGATCCAGCTTGGTCGCCTCTTCTGACGGAATGACCGGTTCCGTTTGCCGTT
>JALTPW010000230.1 GCA_026999335.1 Chromatiales bacterium | reverse complement strand
CCTCGAACTGCGTCAGGCGCACATTGGTGGAGGGGTATTTTTCGACGCCGAAGTGGTGATACATCAAAATCACCGCCTGGCGCTCCCCGGCGGTGGCGGGGGTGGAAACGGTGGTGACAATGAGGATCAGAAGGGACAGCAGACAGTGATTGCGCGTCGTCATGAGGGACATCGGTTGCCTGGCAGGAAAGCCGTCAGAACTGATAGCCGAGGTTGAGAAGAAAGCCTGCGCGGTTTTCATCATTGTGACGGCCAAGATAGGGCGTCAAGCCAAGGTTCAATCCGGCGGTATCCATGCCACTGAAGAAATAGACATAAGGCAGGCCAGCGAACGCCTCGACTTGATCCCGGTTTTCATGGCTGTTGTAGGTAATGCCGAGATGAATTCCCAGCCCGTGCCGGCCGCTGTCCGAGAGGATGTCCGAGCGCATCCAGCCAACGCCGATGCCGCAGTTGGACGTGGTGCCATAGCTCGCTGAATAACCGAGGGTGGTGCATCCCAGCGCGACATATTTGAAATCGGCGCCGTCCATCCGGGCAAGGTTGATGCCGACCCCGTTGTAGAGGACGCCAAGGCCAGCGCCGAAGGAAGCCCGTTCGGCCACAGCCGTGGCTGCGAATAGCCCCGACAGCAGGGTGATGGACAAGAGCAACTTCCTCATGACAATGCACCTTAGACGGCAATGCAGCTTGTCTTCCGTGGTAGGGTCTGAAGCAATCTACCCTACCACAGGCGCCACCGCAAACCACAGCTTGCTACAATAGCCGGCCGAATCACGTCGTCACGAGCACATTATGAAGGCCCCCGAACTCCTCTCCCCCGCTGGCACCCTGCACAATATGCGCTATGCCCTGGCCTACGGCGCCGACGCCGTATACGCCGGCCAACCACGTTACAGCCTGCGCGCGCGCAACAATGATTTTGATCTCGAACACCTTGGCATCGGTATCGATGAGGCCCACGCCCAGGGCAAGCGTTTCTACGTCGCCAGCAATATCTCACCGCACAATCGCAAGGTGGACACCTATCTGGCCGACATGGCGCCGGTGATCGCACTCGGCCCCGATGCGCTGATCATGGCCGATCCCGGCCTGATGATGCTGGTGCGCGAACGATGGCCGGAGATGCCTATCCATCTTTCGGTACAGGCCAATACCGTCAATTACGCCACCGTGCAGTTCTGGCAGAGCCTGAATGTAGAGCGGGTGATCCTGTCACGCGAATTATCCTTGGACGAGATTGACGACATCCGCCAGCGCTGCCCGGATATGGAATTGGAGGTGTTCGTGCACGGCGCCCTGTGCATCGCCTATTCCGGCCGCTGCCTGCTGTCCGGCTACTTCAATCGTCGCGACCCCAACCAAGGCACCTGCACCAACGCCTGCCGCTGGGATTACAGCGTCACCCCTGCCGCGGAAGATGCTACAGGCGATCTGCTGGGTATCGATCTGGCCGAGATCACCACCGCCCCTTCGGCCTGCGGCGACATGCCCCGCCATCCATTGGCTGACCAGCCGGTGTTGATTGAAGAAGGCGGCCGTCCCGGCGAACAAATGGTCATGGAGGAAGACGAACAGGGTACTTACATTCTCAATTCCAAGGATCTGCGTGCGCTGGAGCATGTTGCACGGCTGTGTGAGATCGGTGTCGATTGTCTGAAGATCGAGGGTCGCACCAAGTCGCACTATTACGCCGCGCGCACCGCGCAGGTCTACCGCCAGGCCATCGATGACGCCGTGGCCGGGCGTGCCTTCGACCCGCACCTGCTGGGTGTGCTGGAGGGGCTGGCCAATCGCGGCTACACCGATGGTTTCTACCAGCGCCACCATGTCGCCGAGCACCAAAATTACCTGCAAGGCCACTCGGTGAGCAGTGAACAACAATTCTGCGGTGAAATCATTGCCGTGGTCGACGGCCAGGCGGAGATCCTGGCCAAAAACAAGTTCCGTATTGGCGACAAAGTGGAAGTGATCCGCCCCGAGGGTAACCGGGAGATGCGCATCGAGACTATGACCGATCTGCGGGGAAAAGCCGTCAACGAGGCCCCCGGCGGCGGCCATCGGGTGCTAATCCCATGGCCGGATGAGATGCCGAGGCTGGGTTTGCTGGCGCGTTATCTACGGGCCTGATTACGGACAGCAAAATAGGGGAATCGACCATGCCCACAACGACCGAAGGAAAACAAGTCAGTCTATGGCAACCACGCACAGATTGATCAACAGGACGGTAACCTAAGCCACGTCTTCCGCCAAGCCTTCCACCACTTGGCGGCAGGCCACTAAAACGCGATCGATGGTCGCCTCATCATTCAATGCCCGGCAGACTGCCACACCACCAATCATCAACGCCGCCATCGCCCAGGACAATTCACTCCCTTTGGCCGTTGTTGATGCTTCCATCGGCAGATGACTTTGCAATACCCTCACAAACTCCGCGTAAACCCTTGTGTAGGTATTGCGCACCGCCGGCTCACGATTCGCCACGTCTGTCACCAGAAAAGCCAGTGGACAAGGAAAGTCTTCCTGCTCGAGGTGTTCTCTGCTCAGATAGAGCGATGCGGTTCGCCTGATCCAGTCCGTTCCTTCTTCCCCGGGACAGGCGCCGCTGGCGATGGGACTCTGCATGGCAGCGGCCAGAACAGCCTCGGCATAGAGTTCACTTTTTGAGTCAAAATGGGTATAAAAGGCTCCCCGGGTCAAACCGGCATCGGTCATCAACTGGTCTATCGTGACACTGTCATATCCTTTGTTGGAAAAAAGACGAATGGCGGTGGAGAGAATGCTCTCCCGGGTTCGTTGTTTATGTTCTGTGGAATATGGCATCTCTGCCCTCCTCATCTGTTTGGCTTGGCAGTTCGCCAGTAAAATATGTTCTTGATCATATATAGAACCAGGTTAGGCTAAAAGCCCCAAAACAGAATCAAGGAAAAACGATGGACGAGACTCTCGTGGTTTATGGCGCAGAATACAGCACCTATGTACGCAGTGTCCGACTTTGCTGTGAAGAGAAGGGGGTTGTTTACCAGTTCCAGGAACGACTCAGCCGGGCAGACCGTCTGACACTCAACAACCCCTTCAAAAAGGTTCCAATAATCCGCCACGGTGACTTTGTATTGTATGAATCAGCTGCTATTTGCCGTTACATTGATCGCCGTTTCGATGGCCCATCATTAAGCCCGGCGCCCGTCGCAGAGCTGGCCCTGATGGATCAATGGATCAGCGCCGCAAATTGTTATTTTGACCCAGCGTTTATTCGCCGTTTTGTCCTGGTGCATGCCTTCCCTTCCGGCAAGGATGGTCAGGTCGATGAAACCAAGCTGGAAGCGGCATTGCCTGAAGTTGTGCAGCAACTCGAGATTATTGAGAATGCGTTGTGTGCAAGCGACTATTTTTCCGGGGATAAGCCGGGGATTGCCGACTATCTGATCATTCCCATGCTGGATTATCTGGCGCGTGGACGCGGTGGTTATTTGTTCGACAAGCTGTCACAAACCAATCGCTACCTTGAACGCCTGCGCAAACGACCCAGTGGCCAAAAGATACTGGTGTAGTATCCGAATAGCGCGGACTATTCGCGATTTTGAAATATCACGATTATTGCATCGCGGGCATGGTTCGCGCCTACCACGGTTGTTTTGCCGGTGATAAAACCAGTGCTGTATCTGGCGTTTTCACACACCGCCTGCACCGTCTCATACCCTTTCAGTATCTCCACCACACTCAGAGAGGGCCTGGCCTTGACGGCTCCCCACAAAATTAGCCAGTAGCCTGGGTTGAGCGTAGCGAAACCCGGGAATTTATCGTGCGCCTCGCGCGGAATTCCTCAGGCTCGACCCAGGCGATATTTCTGCGCAATCCATTGAAATAATAAATTTTTAATCCAGAATCAGGGGGACAGATAAAACTTACAAAGCCATGCATGTAGGGTGGGCAGGTTTTTCATGCCCACGTGGAATATGCGCCAACCGCGTGGGCACAAAAACCTGCCCACCCTACCAGGCTTTTGTGGGGAGCCGTCAGGGTTCGGTCCATATCTCTGGCAGATTAGCTTCCGGTTCTTCGTCGATGGCAAAGGCCAAGAGTATAGGTCAGCAATTGTCGCTGCGGTTGATACCTGTTTTTTCACATCTCCACCATCTCCAGGTCATCCTGAATGGCGTCCAGCCCGGCTTGGGCACATTTTTCATCGGTCTCACCGGAGGGTGCGCCGGAGACCCCGATACCACCGATAATGGAACCGGCGGCCTGGATGGGCAGGCCGCCGGCGGAAAACACCAGGCCGGGGGTTTTGCCCACGGAAAAGGGCGATGTAAAGCGCTGCGTGAGTTGTGACGTTGGCGTATTGAATGACAGCGCGGTATAGGCCTTGTTGTGGCTGATGGCGAGGGTCAGGCTCATTGCCAGTACGTCGCGCAGCACCACTTGTGGGTGTCCTCCCCGGTCGACGATGGTCACCGCCACTTGTACCCCCTCTTTGCGGCAGGTGTCGATAGCCGTCTGCGCGGCACTCAGTGCCGTATCCAGGGACATACGTGGAATCGTGATCAGCACTGGCTGCTCTTCTTCGGCGGGGACGGGCCCGGCCGTGACCAATAAATACAACAGACTGACAATCATTAGTCGTGATCGTTTGCGCATGACAATCTCCCGGTGGGTGTGGATGATGTTGTGTCAACCTGGGTATTTCGTAAAATTATGTATAATTTTGCTTGTTTATTACCTGCATGGAGGCAGGTATCAAAAGTAGGCGTTCTTAGGTAAGGAGCGATAGCAGGACGCGGTAGCTTCGATTCTACAGGGCAATAGTCTCTCAGTCGCTGGTTATTACCGAGAGAACCTGCTCCGCGAGTGTACAGAGTACGAGACGTCGTCAAGACTTTTGCCAAACCGCGGCCCATTGAAACCCATGCCCTGCGCAATTTTTATGGAAAGTAACTACTCAGCCTAAAAGAGCGCTGCCTGCATATTAATGAGGCAAACAGAGTATTTTTTCATCTTTTTCAGGACGTCCGCTATTCCCAGGGATGCCCCTGCTCGACCTCAACCACCCGGTTGCGTCCCTGGCGCTTGGCTTCATACATGGCGACATCGACCTGGTGAAGCAGTTCATCGGGGTCGCTGCAAGCGCTGATACTGTGGCAATATGCCAGGCCGATGCTGACCGTGGTGTGCAGGG
>JALTPW010000229.1 GCA_026999335.1 Chromatiales bacterium | reverse complement strand
AAGGCTCACTGTCAGATTTTTTGAAGCCGAGTATTGTCAACGTTCAAGTGTTCAATGGTCACCATGCAAAGGTGACATTGGAGCCCTTGGAGCGTGGTTTCGGGCATACCCTGGGTAATGCCCTGCGTCGTATCCTGCTGTCTTCCATCACCGGTTGTGCCGTGGTTGAAGTAGAGATTGAGGGCGTGCTTCACGAGTACAGCGCCATTGAAGGCGTGCAGGAAGATGTCATCGATATCCTCCTTAACCTGAAGGGTGTTGCGTTCCAGATGCACACGCGGGATGAGGTCGAGCTGGTTCTGGAGAAGAAGGGTGAAGGCCCTGTTACCGCCAGCGACATTACTCTGGGGCATGACGTAGAAGTCATCAATCCGGATCACGTCATTGCGCATCTGACCAAAAATGGTGAGATCAAGATGAGACTCAAGGTGCGCAGCGGTCGAGGCTATCAGCCCGCCAATCAACGCACGGAAGAAGATGAGGCTGCGGTTATCGGCCGCTTACAAGTTGATGCTTCGTTCTGTCCGGTATCTCGCGTTTCATATACCGTTGAAAATGCCCGCCTCGAACAGCGCACGGATCTCGATAAACTGATTCTCGATTTGGTGACGGATGGTTCGCTTGATCCAGAAGAGGCCGTTCGTACAGCGGCTACGATTCTACAGGATCAGCTGTCCAGCTTTGTCGACTTGCAGAGCCGTCAGGAATCCAGTGCGACTACGGAAGAGCCCGATGTTGACCCGATCCTGTTGCGTCCGGTCGATGATCTGGAGTTGACGGTTCGCTCTGCCAACTGCCTGAAGGCTGAGCAGATTTACTATATCGGTGACCTGATTCAGTGCACAGAAGTTGAACTTCTGAAGACACCTAATCTGGGTAAGAAGTCACTGACTGAAATTAAGAGTGTGCTTGCGACGAAGGGTTTGTCGCTGGGCATGCGTTTGGAAAACTGGCCACCCGCCAGTCTTAAGGATCAGCGGGAAGACGGTTGATCTTTCGGGATCCTGCCAGCCACAGCAAGGTTTTATTAAGGAAGTTGTTATGCGTCATCGTCAATCAGGTCGACAGTTAAACCGAAACAGCAGTCATCGCAAAGCCATGTTTAAGAATATGGCCTGCTCGCTGTTTCGCCATGAAATCATCAGAACCACGCTGCCCAAGGCCAAGGAGCTGCGTGGTGTTGCAGAGCCGCTGATTACGCGTGCCAAGACTGACTCGCTGGCCAATCGCCGTGTTGTCTTCGCCCGTATCCGAGACAAAGAGATGGTCGGCAAGTTGTTCGTCGAGATTGCGCCCCGTTACAAGGAGCGCCCCGGTGGCTATATCCGTATCCTTAAGTGTGGTTATCGCGCCGGCGACAATGCCCCGATGGCATTTGTTGAGCTGGTTGATCGCCCTCAGGAAGAGGACGTCGAGGACGACGAAGAAACGGTAAAAACAGAAGAATAGGTTGTTTCTTTATCACATCTGAAGAACCGGGCCTTGCCCGGTTTTTTTTTGAGCGGGGAAATTTGATCTTATTGAATATGGATATAGAAAAATTTGATTTTAGTTGCTGATGTTATTGCCGATAATCATGTCTGATTTCACGGATCCTTACCCGGCTGTCAAGCCAGAATAACAATAAGAATCGAGGGTGAACAGGAGAAGGCATATGACGTTTGAAAGCTTTGTTGAGGCTCAGTCGGTCTTGCTATGGTCTACGTTTGCCATTGCTCTGGTGCTGGGTGTTGTTGTGAACAAGACCAACTTTTGTACCATGGGCGCTGTTTCCGACTGGGTCAATATCGGCGATCTGGGACGTTTTCGTGCCTGGGTGCTGGCCGCGACCGTGGCCCTGGTCGGCGTTATCGTGTTGGAAAGCATGGGCATGGCGAACCCGGATGCGGCCTTCCCTCCCTATCGTTCACCGCTGTTGATCTGGGCTGAGAATCTGCTTGGCGGCGTGATGTTCGGCATCGGCATGACCCTGGCGAGTGGTTGTGGCAACAAGGTGCTGATCCGGATTGGCGGGGGAAATCTCAAATCTATTGTGGTGTTACTGATCATTGCCGTGATCGCCTATTTCATGATCAACCCGTTTCCGGATTCCGATCAGACCTTGATGTCTCTGCTGTTTTTCGACTGGATTCGACCACTGGCCGTGGATATGGGCAGCGCCCAGGATCTCGGTACCCTGGCCAATCCGGATAATGCAGTGATGGCGCGGCTTGTGATCGGTGGTCTTATTGCCGTCGCGCTGCTGGTATTCATTTTCAAGTCGGCGGATTTCCGCAAAAATTTTGATAATCTGTTCGCCGGTCTGCTGGTGGGGCTGGCGGTGCTCGGTGCCTGGTATGTCTCCAGCAATATCAAACTGGATGTCGATGGTGATATCTATTCGCTGCGCGAATTTGCCCAACAGTGGGATTTTCTGGCGGAAACCGATGAGGGGAAACCGGCGGATACCCGTCCTCTCAGTCCACAGTCATTTACCTTTATCAACCCCATGGGGCAGACGCTGGGCTATGTCAGTGGCGGCTTCAACAGCGCCTATCTGACGTTTGGTGTCATGGCGTTGATCGGTGTTATGGTTGGTTCGTTTTTTTGGTCTTTGCTTTCCCGCAGTTTTCGTTTCGAGTGGTTTGCCTCCGGCAAGGATTTCTTCAATCACGTTATCGGCGCCATCCTGATGGGTTTTGGCGGTGTACTGGCAATGGGCTGCACCATTGGTCAGGGTATCACGGGTTTTTCCACCCTGGCCATTGGCTCTTTCATTGCGCTGATCTCGATTATTTTCGGCTGTGCGCTGACCATGAAGATCCAGTACTATAAGCTGGTCTATGAAGAGGAGGCCACTTTCATCAAGGCGCTGGTGACCTCGCTGGTGGACATGAAACTCCTGCCTTCGCGGTGGCGCAGTCTCGACGCTGTGTAACCTTACTTGTTTGGTAAAAAAGGCCGCCGGCCGACGTGTTTGCCGCTGGTTTTTTATTTTCCATTAACTTGGTCAAAACCACCGTCTTTAGACGGTGACTTTGATTTCCATGTTTTGACTCATGCGCGCTGATGACGGTGCGAGGTTGATGACGTTAGTCATCAGCACCGAATGCGCTAACCCACCTACTTTAGTAGGTGGTAGTTTAGTGTACTTCAGCCTCTTGTCATTCGGGCCGATTCGGGTATTATTGCAGTCCCTTTTTTCGGGCCGTTAGCTCAGTTGGTAGAGCACCGGACTTTTAATCCGATGGTCCCGCGTTCGAGTCGCGGACGGCCCACCAAATACCTCAGCCAAATGGCTGATTCAGCAGTAGAAACGACGGGCTTGGCGGCCAGGCGTTGCAATCACTTCGCGAGCAGGCTGCAAATCTGGCAACGGTCGGAGATGTGGTCTGATTTCGCTTGATTGGAGACGACAATGGCCACATTCACCAGGCACACCAGCGGCACCCGCTGGAAGGCAAACATTCGCACCCGCGAAGTGCCTTACCTATCAAAGACATTCAAAACGAAATAAGACCGCCCAAGCCTGGGCACGGTGAATGGAAGCCAACATCGCCAGCCTCATTTGCCTGATCCCGACAGCCAGAAAGTACGAGCGATGCTGATGCATTGCAGGTTCTGCAAGGTTTGTGACGACTGACGTTTGTGGAAAAGCATCTCGAAAAGCGGAAAACTTGTCGTTTCCGTGTCTTTCCCGCAAGCGAGGATGACAGCGCTGATCGCTCAATGACTCTGCGATCTGGCAGGGTGTTGCAGGACTTGATATCCACTGTGCCAGGACTCACGTCACAGATCGGCTGTCGAGAATATGCTAGACTTTCAGCAGCCATACGGAAAAGCAGTGCGGCGTTACAATCAGGGTTAACAGAAATGGTCTATGGATCAAAAGCTATAGCCAATTACTTCATTGATCGTGCTGCCCGTGCGGGGCAGGATTTGACGCCGATGAAGCTGCAAAAGCTGATCTATTTTGCACATGGATGGAGTTTGGCCATTTATGGCAAGCCATTGATTGACGAGCAGATAGAGGCGTGGAAATTCGGGCCGGTGATCAGCTCTATCTATCACGAATTCAAGCGTTTCGGCAGCCAACCCATCAAGGATCCAGCAACTGAGATCGAGCTGAACGAAGAAGATGTCGTTGATTTCCGTATTGTCGTTCCGAAAATCAAGCCTGATGATGCTGAAACGACAGCTCTTTTAGACAAGATTTGGGACGTTTATGGGGGCTATTCAGCGGTTCAGCTTTCCAACGCCACACATCTGCCGGGAACACCCTGGGAAACAGTGTGGGGTACTGGAAAGGCACCTAAGGGCACTGATATCGATCAGGGGCTTATCAGGGCATTTTTCGTTCACCTTGCGGAACAGTCGCAACCGGCAGCTCAAGCAGCAGGCAGCGGATGATCCCAAAAGAGCCATCCGGGGATGGTGCGAAGACAGAGACGGCTGAAAACAACGAAGCGGCGGTAGCGTTTACCACTAGCCGGCAATTTAGCCTCGATGCTATTACTGCCGGGGCTGATGGGGTTGCCTCCGATACCCCTGATGCAATTACTCTTGCAGAAAAGCAAATTTATACCGCAGAGCGGCGTGCTATAGAATTGGCGCGAAAAACGGCAGAAGTTGATGGACTGAAGTTAGATCTTAAGCAACGCAAAGAGTATGCCAACAAGATATTTTATCTCATTGTCGTGTGGCTTATTGTGCTCCTGGGTGTGCTGTTATTGCAGGGTTTCGGGAAGACAGATGACGGGTTTTCTCTGTCGGATTCTGTACTGCTCGCGTTCATTGGCGGCACTACCGTAAACGTGCTGGGTATTTTTGTGATCGTGGCAAAGTATATTTTTAGAATATCGCCAGACCATTAGCTGCTCAGCATTACTACCTGTCACGCCCTATAGTCTTGATTAATCCGCTGGAAATGCCCATAATCCGCCGCTCGTGAAGTCATTGGGCAACACTGAGCCAAGGCTTTTTAATCCGATGGTTCCGCGTTCGAGTCGCGGACGGCTCATCATTTTCCCTTCCAATATCGCTCCCAGAGCCGTCAATCCGCATGTCAGTTATCCAGCAGGAAGCCGAACGCCGGCGCAGCTTTGCGATCATCTCGCACCCGGATGCGGGTAAAACGACACTGACGGAAAAGTTGCTGTTGTTCGGGCGCGCGATTCAGATGGCCGGCACCGTCAAGG
>JALTPW010000228.1 GCA_026999335.1 Chromatiales bacterium | reverse complement strand
ACAACAATTTCCCGAGCAGACGCCACAACTGCACCTGCTGGATCAAGAAACCTTTGCTGCTATCGGGCAATTGCTCGAAGCCGGCATTTTACAGGCCGAGCAGGAAACGGCCAGAATACTGTACCGAACCACCGACACCACAACAGACAACGCACAATCAGACCACTTATCCGCAGCGCTTGCCCATCTGGCCCAGGGAGAACATAAACGGCGAATGGCGAATGTGCTCACCGAAGGCGGTTTTTCCACGGAAGCCTTGGTACCGATGTGTGAGGCCCTGGAAACAGCCCTGCAAGCCTTGGCGTTATGGCAAGGCTGTAGCATTGAAACACCGCTGGATTTAAAACTGATCGATTCCGTACTGGTGAAAATGAATCTGCCGCCCGCCGAAGTTCTGTCTCTGTTGACTATTTTGCGGGACAATCAGGCGACGAAGGATGAAGCCCGGGCGAACCAACTGCTGGCACAAGGCGACAATCTGTTTTTGCAGGTGGCTTCATTTCTGGCCGGGCTGGCGCCTAATTCGATTTCATCGACGTAACACAAATCGCTCAATGGATTGAGCATCCAACTCAAGGACAGGAAATCCCCATGGCCGACAAACCCAGCCCAGCAAATCAAGCCGCTGACATTCAAGCGACCCTGCAACAACACTTTGGCTTCAGCGAACTGCTGCCCGGTCAGCAGGCGGTGATACAGCATCTTCTCGACGGCCATTCGGCGGCCGCCATTTTCCCCACTGGCGGTGGAAAATCCCTTTGCTACCAGTTACCCGCCCTGCTGTTGCCGGGTGTGACACTGGTTGTTTCGCCACTAATTGCCCTCATGAAAGATCAAATCGATGCCCTTGCAAAACGCGGCATCAAGGCCCGGCGACTGGATTCCAGTCTTGATGCCGAAGAATACCGGGAAGTCATGCGGCAGCTCAGAGATGGTGAACTGCGACTACTCTACGTCGCACCGGAACGCTTCAACAATGAGCGTTTTCGGGAAAGTATGCGCCCGCTACGCATCTCACTGTTTGCCGTAGACGAAGCGCACTGCATCTCCGAATGGGGTCATAACTTCCGCCCGGACTACCTCAAGCTGGCGGGCTTCGCGCGTGAATTCGATGCCGAACGCATCCTGGCGTTGACCGCCACGGCCACACCCGCCGTGCTGGATGACATTTGCCGGCTATTCGCTATTTCGCCCGAGCATGCGATCAATACCGGTTTTTACCGGCCCAACCTGAAAATCGACACCACCGTCGTCGATGCCGCAGAGCGCGACAACGCATTGCTCGGTGCCTTGCAAAAAAACGCACCCACAGCGGCCATCGTCTACGTCACCCTGCAAAAAACCGCTGAAAGCGTCGCACGCATGCTGGCCGACAACGGGCTCCCCGCCCGGGCCTATCACGCCGGTTTGAAAGCGGATGTTCGTAATCAGATTCAAGAGTGGTTCATGGCGGCGGACAATGCCATTGTGGTGGCGACCATCGCCTTTGGTATGGGTGTGGACAAATCCGATATCCGTGCGGTCTACCACTACAACCTGCCCAAGAGTCTGGAAAACTACTCTCAAGAAATAGGCCGTGCCGGCCGTGATGGCCAGCCCTCGATTTGCCGGGTGCTGGTCTGCCCCGATGACCTGAATGTGCTGGAAAATTTCATCTATGGCGACACCCCGGACAAGGCGGCGTTGCGCAGCCTGATTGATGCCTTGTTTTCCCTTGGCGAGGCCTTCGATGTCAGCCTGCACACGCTGGCAAACACACACGATATCCGTCCGCTGGTATTGCGCACGCTGCTGACCTATCTCGAACTGGGCAAATATTTTAAAGGGGGAACGCCCTTCTATGCCCACTACCAGTTCAAACCCCTGCTTGACCTCCAGACTATACTGGCCCGCTTTGAGGGCGAACGGCACACTTTTTTGGCCGGCCTGTTTCATCAGGCCAAAAAAGCCAGAACCTGGTTCAGCATCGACCTTGACCAGGCGGCGACAAAGTTAGATACCTCGCGCGAACGTATCGTGCGGGCGCTGGATTGGCTCGGGGAACAGCAACTGTTGGAAGTAAAAGTGGCCGGTATTCGCCACCGTTACCAGCGTCTAAAACAACCCGACTCCCTGGAGGCACTGGCCGAGGAACTGTATCAGCGTGTCCTTGCCCGTGAACAGGCGGAGATCCATCGCCTGCAGCAAGTACTTGATCTGGTCACCCTGGACGGCTGCCAGACCAACGCCCTCGCCACTCACTTCGGTGAACAACGGACACAAGGCTGCGGGCACTGTAGCGGATGTTTAAGAGGCAAAAGCGAACTGCCACCACGTCATACGGCGGCAATCAGCGAAGATATCCTGCGCGCGGCCTGCACACTACAGCAGGAGCAGGCCGATATTTTCACATCGCCCCGTCTGCTGAGCCGGTTTTTGTGCGGCATCAGTTCCCCCCGCATCAGTCGTAACAAACTCAGTACGCATGCACTGTTCGGCAGCCTGGAAAACGTACCCTTTGGCGAGGTCATGACGCAAATAGAACAGAACCAGCAAAATCCCACTAAGCTGACCGTGTCGGAATGATACAAGCTTGAGGTTTGGCATAGCGTCACTCCCGAATGAAATCAGTGCTGTCCCGCTAACAACACATCGTCATGCCGATTCACAGCTTGGGGGGGAGAAACCCCAACATGCCGCGCTCCAGCGGCTACCTGAATCCGTGACTTCAGGGCGGATACAGAGTGCAAGATATTGATTTCACAGCGGAATCAAAAAATCTTAGCTTCATCTATCGGTTAGCGAAGTGTATCCCGCGGATAAGCGGGCATTTTTTGAACTGCTGTGGAATCAAGGGCTTGTGCTATGCACCGTCATGAAGTCACCGATTCAGGTACTAATAAGTCAGGCCAATTCATGCAGTGAAATCATCTAGTTACTGCCTTATTATTGCGTGATGCGCATTGAGCTATACTTAAGCCATGATTAAATCATTCAAACATAAGGGATTACAGAAATTTTACGAGACGGGCAGTGTTGCAGGAGTTCAGAGCAAACATAAACAAAGGCTTCGAATGATATTGGTTGCTCTAGATTCATCACATGAAATTGATGATATGGACGTGCCAGGCTTCAAGCTTCACCCGTTGAAAGGAAAGCTCAAAGGAGTGTGGTCTGTCTCTGTTAGTGGCAACTGGCGAATCACGTTTGAGTTTGAAAATGGAAATTCCCATATAGTTAATTACGAGGATTATCACTAATGACCATGCACAATCCACCTCATCCAGGCGAATTTATAAAAGAAGTATATCTGTCTCCTTTTGACATTAGCTCTAGAAAAGTTGCAGAAAAACTAAACGTTTCACCGTCCACTTTTAATCGCCTTATAAAAGGTGAAAATAATATTTCGCCAGAAATGGCATTGAGACTTTCTAAGACGTTGGGGCGTTCACCAGAAAGCTGGTTGTCGATGCAGGATGCTTATAATTTATGGCATGCAAAGAAAAATGTAGACCTTCGTAAAGTAGAAAAGCTGCAGATAAATGCGGCCTAACGAATAAAGCTCTCCATTACTCAAGCACAAGCACAAAAGGGGGGGCGTATATGGTTCGCCCCAGACAATAAAGGGCAGACTAGAATAGCGCTAGGTTAAGGAATAAGCCTATGTAATCAAATGGTTACCAAAGAACTTTTAGCTAATTCACTATCAGTTTGTCTATGGAATATATGCATATGAACGAAAAAGTGACAACAGCGCACTGAACTTTCTCAATCAAACACCACTATAACAAACTGAAATATAACATTATTTTCCCTTAGCTTAGTGCCATTCGGGACAGACCACGGTTTCTATGGAAAATATAGGCAAACCGTGATCTGTCCCGAATGGCACTTCCTTAAGGATATTTTCTTTATAAATCAAGTGTGTATGCATTTGTTTTGCGCTAAGACTCTTACTTCTGCTGCTGTCACTGATCTTGAAAACGCTATAAATACAGTTGAAATGGCTTTTCCCTAACCATTAGCATTAACTTAGAGACAAGCATAAGACATTGTTTTTATTAGAAATGTACCCTTAAGGAAGTGCCATTCTGATCTGTCCCCTGTTATTAGATGAACCCTGGAAGCTTGATTTGGAATCATTTCTGCTGGCCCGACACAGGCTATCCGGTGGTAGACCTGCTTTGCCGACAATAGGCCTGCTCGGTATGAAGTGAGTCATGCAGACCACGTATCAGATCGCTTATTTCCGCCCGCAGTTTTTTGCCAGATAGTTGGGTTAACATAATGATAGATTACAAAGTAGGGTCGACCAAAAAAAACAGGCGTCCATGCCTGAATTGCATGATATTATCAGGATATCAAGGCAAATTGGCTTATTTTTAGGTGATTATCGAGTGTTATTGCCTGATTTTTGCTTGAATACTACGGGGAAACAGGGCGATTATGCTTGATACTAATAAGCCTAATCAAAACAAAGGAGATATACCATGAGTCAGTGTTATAACCCAGGTGATTTTAAGAAGTACTTTACTGAAAATATGAATGCGTTAGGCGCACCAGTCCCAACTGGTCTATTTGATAGCTATCAAAAGGCTATAGGTACAGCCGCAACTTTAGTGGGCACTTTACACCTTCTTGGTAAAGGAGCAACGATGGGGGAATTAATTGGTGCTACTATTGGGCTTGAGAAATTAGCAGTTGCCGCAGCCTTTGGCGCGGCGGGTTATACTGGAATTGTAATTGGTAGTATTGCTGTTGCTAGCGGCAGGTCTTTAAGTTGCGGCTCTCGAATATCCGATATGTTTGTTTTTACAAGCCAAAATAATTTGCAGTTTAAAGGCTGGCATTCTTTCTATACCCATAACCCGCAAATATTTGATAAATCTCATCCTTTTAGAAATAGTGTTGGCATGAGAGCGAAAAGTTCACCACTCAGTTTTGAGTACGCATGATGATTAAGAATTTACTATTTCTAATTGCTGCTATCGTAATATTTTGGCTCTCGTTGCTATTCTTACAAACATTTGGCAACTATGCCTTTTTAATAATGATCGTTATTATATTTTTTGCGCTGATTTCACGTGTAAAACCAAAATTTGGAGGCAAGGACAAAGCTAAAAAGGCTAACAAATAGCTCCAGCGGACAGGCTAAAGCGGCACTTGTTTTGCTTGCGCAAAAACGCGCCACTTTTGTC
>JALTPW010000227.1 GCA_026999335.1 Chromatiales bacterium | reverse complement strand
TCCTCGCCAAAATACTTGATAATCTCCAGCGGCGCGACAATGGCCTCAGCAATGAACAGTACCCCGGGCGCAGTCACCTGGCAGCAGTCCTTCAGCATCTGCAGGATGAGGTGTGCTTCAGGTTCATTTTGGCAGTCGGTGCCTATTTTCTTCCATAGAAAGGCCACCGCGTCCAGGCGCACGATGTCCGCCCCCTGATTGGCCCAGAACAGGATGATATCCAGCATCTCGATGAACACGGCAGGATTGCTATAGTCCAAATCCCACTGGTAATTGTTGAAGGTCGTCATCACCCATTTATTCATGACTTCGTCGTAGGTAAAGTTGCCGGGCGAGATCTCGGGAAAGATCTCCGGCATGGTCTTCTCAAACATGTCCGGGATCTCGCGATCATCGAAGATGTAGTAGTAATCCCTGAATTTCTGCTCGCCGGCGCGGGCGCGTCTGGCCCACTCGTGCTCATCGGAGGTATGGTTCAGCACCACATCGAGCGTCAGCAGGATATTGTGCTGACGCATGCTGCTTGACAGTGACTGCAGATCCTGCAGCGTACCGACACGCTTATCCACATCGCGAAAATTGCTAACCGCATAGCCCCCATCACTGGCATCCCGGGGGCACACCAGGATGGGCATCACATGGATCATGTTAATGCCCAGTTCCTGCAGATAACTCAACCGCTTTTGCAATCCTTGCAGGTCGCCCGCAAAGCCTTTGGTATACATTGCCATACCCACCCATTCCTGGCAGAGAAACCAGTTGTGATCCCTTTCACGCAATGTATCCAGTTTCTTCAGGGCACTTTTACGCTTGATGAACTGGGTCGCCATAACCTCCACCAGCCGTCCCATTTGCCGTTCAAAGTCATCGCGCTCACCATACAGCTGATGAAACAACGAGTGGATAGCATAAAAATTCGCGCCCAGCCGGGTATAAAAGTGGCGCAGGTCGCGTTTGCGGATCTCGGGCTTTAGCTCATCGAGAATCCTGTTCAGCAGTGAGTGAGATACCTGTTCGTACATAACTGTCTGTAGCGTTCGTGTTCCAATGACCAATATAACGGCGGTAGACGGCTGGATCTGACATATTCCTGAATCCGAGGGTTCATGACAGCACATAACACAATCTCTTGATTTCATTGTAAAATCAATATGTTGCACTCTGTATCCGCCCTGAACCCCCGGATTCAGGATATTGGCAAGACGTTGATTATGCAACGGCAGGAAATAGCGGAACCTGAAATTTTTCTGTCTGTGCCTATGCTCCTGCAACCTCAGATCAAACAGGTATCGCTGTGGATCCTTTCTTTGAGGGCGCTGCTAATCCAGCTTCCCGATTCCCACAGCTATCAAAGAAACCATAGTGATCGATGGCCTCCAGAATGCCCAGAGCGTACGACTGGCGGGCGAAGTAGATTTTCTCCTGATCTATCAGTTGCGACAGTTCTTCGTGGTGGCGGTTACCCACCACCACGGCCAGGGTGTTGCCGCGCATCATGTCCTCATCTGC